>CAUPYN010000068.1:0-9375 GCA_963515575.1 uncultured Campylobacter sp. | reverse complement strand
AATTTAGACGGCTGGAAACTGGCTTTAGCACCGACCGGTTGGATTAAGCAGAAATTTATGGGGGGGTAGAATTATGCGAAATTTCATTTGAGGAGTATTTTCTATGAGTTTTATTAAAAAAACTTTCGGCGGACTTAGCGCATCTTATTACCTGCGGCATCTATTTTTCGGCGCTATCTTTACGGCTTTGTTTATAGCGCTTATGTATAACGGAGGCGATAAGCGAATTTTTAGTTATCTTATCTTTATCGCAAACACCTTTTTGTATCCATATTCTCGCTTTGTTTATGAGAGTGTCGCGGATTTTATATTTGGAGATAACGTATTTTTCGTAAATACGCTATTTTTACTTGCAACAAAATTTATAACTATGCTGCTTTGTTACGGTTTTGCTTTTATTATTGCGCCGCTGGGGCTTTTGTATTTATACTTTTATCACACGAAAAATAAAACCTTTGACGAGTAAAAATCAATTTGCGCACGGCGGTAGGGCAAATTTATAGCCAAAGGCTAAAAGCCGAATGCCGTCTCTCCGCTGCCGATTTTTACGACTTTGCCGCTTTGCGTCATCACGCCTAGGCCATGCTCCATATCCCACGAGCAGCTAAACTCAAAGCCTATTTTCGCGGTTCTGCCGCTAAGTAAAATATAGATATTTTGTAGCTCCAAAAGCCTACCAAGCTCGTGCGGCGCGTAGATATTTGGCATAAAATCATTCTTTGTCTCGCTCGGATAGTCGTAAATTTCTTGCCATTTTGGATAATTTTTGAAAATCTCGGTCAGAATTTCGTTTAAAATTTCCTCCTGATTTTGCCTTAAAAAATCAATAGCGTTTGAGTGCGTGCGGCTTGGCTCGTATACCTCATCGCCTTTTTTGTTTAGAAACGTGCAATAAAATTTTGCCTCTTGCTCTAAAATTTTACCGAAATGTTCGAGTTCTATCTCAAATTCGAAATCGTCAAATTCATCTTCATCATACTCTTCTTCTATAAATTCAGGCAAAATTTTGGGATTTGCAAGATAATCTTTAAAAAATTTAGCGATTCGTTCATCTCCGGTAAAGACATAATCCCTGTCCGCTTCGTAGCTTTTTTGCAGATATTTTAGCGCTGCTTCTTTTTGACCGCAGGCTAGATAGCGCTCGCCTCTATAATAGTCCTTCATGTAGGACGGTTCATCTTTTGCCTTATCGCACTTATACATCTCATCGATCCAGCGCAGGACGTTGGCGTAGTCTTTTAACTCCTCGTATTCGCTTATCATGCGGTGTGCGTAGATGTATGCGTCATAGATTTTATACTTTTCCTCGTCCGCTTCCGCCCATTTTGTTTCTATGAAATCCACGATTTGCGCTTTGGTTATCTTTGATTTTTTAAGTAGCGATTTGCTTAAAAATACGTCGATTTCGTCCATTATTTCTTGTGCATTCATTGTTACTCCGTTATAAATTTCCTACTGATCTGCCTCATGATCTGAAAATAATCGCCGAATTTTTCCTCGACTTTTTTAAAGTTTTTTATCTTATACATATCCTTTTTATCGCGATGACAGAGTATCAAATAGGTCGTAAAATGCAAAATATCTAAAATTTCGGCCCTTAAATTTTTATCCTCTATCTCGGTTTTTAGGCAGATTTTTAGGATTTTTTTGAAAATTTTCTTATCAAAATAGTAAAAATCATAGAGCAAAACGAAAAACGAGTTGTCGTTATCTCTGTCTATCTGCTTTCTTAAAAATGCTATTTCATCGGTTTCGTTCATCATAAAAAGCCGTCTTTATGATTAGACCGAGCCCCGCAAAAACCACAACGCAAACGAAAACTATCTGTGATATATCAAGTAGCGTCATTTTGCCGTCTTGGCTACCGTTTTGCCGCTCGTTTGGTTGTCGCGCTCTTTTAGCTGACCACACGCCGCACTGATGTCAAGACCCTTGCTTTGCCTGATAGTGCAGGTCACGCCATGATCTCGTAGGTACGTCTGAAATGCCTCCATATCGGCCGTGTTCGGGCGTCCGTATTCGCTGCCTTCGTGCGGATTAAAGTAGATCAAATTTACCTTTGCTTTGATGCCGTGTAGTAGCGAAACGAGCTTTTTAGCGTCCTTTATACCGTCATTCATGTCTTTTATGACGAGATACTCAAACATCACTCGCTTGCGCATATCGATGGGAAAGCCCCTCACGGCCTCCATAATGGACTCGATTTTGTAGGCGTTATTTATCGGCATCAGTTTGCTGCGGAGCTCGTTAGTAACGGCGTGCAAAGATATCGCTAACAGCACGCCCAGATCCATCTCGCCGAGCTTTTTTATCTGGCTGCCTAGTCCGCTCGTGCTAACGGTCTGGCGGCGCGGCGCGATAGCTAACCCGTCGTTTTCTTTTAAAATTTTTATAGCTTTACTAACGTTTTCTAGGTTGTCAAGCGGCTCGCCCATGCCCATATATACGACATTCACGCGGCGTTCGTAGGGGATTTTATTTTCTCTTTTTATCCATAAAATTTGCCCTACGATCTCGCCCGGCGTTAGGTTTCTCGTTAGCCCGCTCTTACCCGTTAGGCAAAACGAACAGCCCATGCGGCAGCCTACCTGCGAACTAACGCAGATCGTATAACGAGCATGGCGGGCTACTTCGCCGTTTTCATCGCTGAGCTCCTCTTTCATCGGTAGTAGTACGCTTTCTATCCGCAGTCCGTCCTTGAGCTCAAAAAGATATTTGATCGAGCCGTCGCTGCTCTGCTCAAATTTGACGCACTTTAGCGGATCGAGGTAGAACTCCTGCGCTAAATTTGCACGCAAATCCTTTGGCAAATTTAGCATTTCATCAAAACTAGTTGCGTTTTTTTTGTATAGCCATTCGAAAATTTGCTTCGCTCGAAACGGCGGCGAGAGCTGCTCTTTCAGCTCATCTAGTGTAAAATCAAGCAAATTTTTCAAATGATTTCCTTTTGTTTTAAGTATTTTTCGAGCTCCTTTTTTGCTTGCTCGTGGTTTTTGATAAAATCGGCATGTGCGTTTTTATCACAAAAATTCGTCGCAACGAATATGCCGTAAGCCGGGATTTGAAATTTCTTCGCGACTTTGAGGACGGCAAAAAATTCCATATTTTCTAAAAAATATCCGTGCGCAAAAAGCTTATGAGCCAAATTTTGATCGGTCGTGATAAAATTTGATGAATTTACCCTGCATGTTCCACGTGGAACAACAGAAGCGATTTCACTCTCTATCGGCGAATAGCTCTTGTTTTCTAGGCCTGAAATTTCGATGTTTGCCGCGGCCGAGCTCTCGTAAATTTCAAAAATTTCACCTTCCTTGTAAAGTCCTGCCGAGCCTATAAAAATGATTTCTCTCGGCAGCGCGTTTAAAATTTTATCCGGATTTTGTGAAGTTTTCGTGCTTTGCAAAATAGGCGAATCAATCAAATTCAGCCTCTCGTCAAGCTGCCCATTAGCCGCCAAATTTTGCTCGTATCTATTGCAACCATCGACCATAGTTCGCTTTTGTAAAAGCGCTGTCAAATTTATGCTCATATCCACTAGCCCCACGCCCATAGGTAGAGCGAATGCAAATACTTCGTTTCGTCCAGCAGAAATAATCATACCCTACCCTTTTGCACACTAAATTTGAGCTCAAATTTCACAGCCTAACCTCGATGCCGTTTTGCCTGAGATAGGTTTTAAGCGCTTTAATCTCGATCTCTCTAAAATGAAAGATCGACGCCGCTAGGCATGCGTCCGCGCCCGCTAAAAATGCGTCTTTAAAGTGCTCCATCTTGCCCGCGCCGCCGCTTGCGATCACGGGGATATCAAGCGTGCTAAAAATGCGCGTCAAATTTAATTCAAAGCCGTTTTTAACGCCATCACAGTCCATCGACGTGAGTAAAATTTCGCCAGCGCCTCGCTCCTGCGCCTCTTTCGCCCAAGCAAGTGCGTCCCTGCCGGTATCTAGCCTGCCGCCGTTTATAAAAACCCTATAACTCTCGCCCGTCCTCTTTGCATCGATTGCGACCACGACGCACTGCGAGCCGAATTTATTCGCCGCCTCGTCTATCAAATTTGGATTTTTTATCGCGGCGGAGTTGAGGCTTATTTTGTCGCAGCCGACGTTTAGTAGGCGCGAGATATCGTCAATCGTGCGTATGCCGCCGCCCACGGTCAGTGGGATAAAAAGCTCGCGCGCAACCCGCTCTACGACATCCACGATCGTATCGCGCTCAAGGTGCGACGCCGTGATATCTAGGAAGCACAGCTCGTCCGCACCCTCCTCGTTGTAGCGTTTGGCAACTTCAACCGGATCGCCCGCATCCACGAGACCTACGAAATTTACGCCCTTTACCACCCGTCCGTCTTTGACGTCTAGGCATGGGATTATGCGTTTTGCAAAATGATTCATCGCTCTTCTTTAGCTAAAATTTGGCTTTATTTTAGCTAAATTTGACTTATCTAATCATTACATAAGATATTTTTGGGTAAAATCGGCAAAAATTTAAAGTAAATTTACGCCGATACCGCGAACATCGGCGTGCTTTAGGTGGGTGAGTGACCGCCGTTAGAGGACGATAACCGCTTATCGTCCGTGCGGGAGCGAATGAGCGAAGCTTATCGCAAAGCGATGCGAGCGATGGGTTTGTTTGCAGTAGTGGCTTCGCTACTCTGCGGAGTTAAAATGGAAAATATTAAAGCAAAAAAATGCTTCGGACAAAATTTTTTACACGACGAAGCGACGCTAAACAAAATCATCCAAGCGATTCCCAAAGATACGCAAAATATCGTTGAGATTGGGCCTGGCTTAGGTGATTTGACATTTAGAATTTTGCGGATTTGCGGCGTAACTAGCTATGAGATAGATACCGAGCTTTTTGCGCTGCTGCAGAAAAAATTCGCAAACGAAATTCAAAACGGACGATTGAAACTTTTTTGTAAAGACGCACTGGATCAATGGAGCGAAGACGGCCTAAGCGATGAGCCGTATTTTTTAGCGGCAAACCTGCCCTACTACGTCGCTACGAAGATGATCCTAAATGCGATCGAAGACGAGAAATGTCGCGGCCTGGTCGTGATGATACAAAAGGAAGTCGCGCTCAAATTTAGCGCAAAAAGCGGCGATAGAGATTTTAGCTCTTTGGCGATTTTGGCCTCGCTTCAAGGCGGCTGCGAGCTACTTTTTGACGTGGATGCGAGCTGCTTTAACCCGCCGCCGAAGGTGACTTCCTCAGTTATAAAACTGCAAAAAAGTAAAAATTTAATAGGCGAAACGGGTATATTTGAGAGTAAATTTGAATACGAAAAATTTAAAACTTACCTCAAAATCGCCTTCAGCGCGCCTAGAAAAACGCTAATGAAAAATTTGAGTTCAAGCTATAAAAAGCTTGAAACCCAGCGAATTTTTAGTATGCTAAATTTGAGCGCAAATATCCGTCCGCACGAGTTAAATGTCGATCTTTATCTAGAAGTATTTAAAAATTTAAAGGAAGATAATGAACGACAAGAACGAAGAAAAAGCGGTAGTTTCTCAGGGTAAGAGCAATAAAAAGCGTAGATTTCGCCCGAGAAATAAAAATAAACAAGAAAATTTAGATCAAAGCGCGCAAAACGGCGAGCAAAAAGCCAGTCAAAGCGTGATAGATAATTTCTTTTTAGAGCCTTTTGACGGCGGCGAACATCACGCGCAAAACGGCGAACATACTAACGCTAACAAACAAAACGGCAAAAAAAATCGCAGTAAAAATGGCAAACAAAACTCCCAAAACGGCGCGCAAGGCGAAAATAAAAACGCTAACAAGCAAGCCGCTAACGCGGAAAATCAAACAGCCGAAGCTAAGCCCAAAAAACAGAGAAAACCTAAGAAAAATTTACCCGCCAAGCTAAACGGAAACGAGCAGTGGCAGCAAGATATAGCTAGCGCGATGGAGGCTAACAAAGCCGTTCACGAACTGCGCCTCGAGCCGATGAAATACCTAAACTCGACCGATCATAGGATCCGCGTTACGCCTCTTGGCGGACTAGGCGAGATCGGCGGAAATATGACGATATTTGAGACCGACACGAGCGCGATCATCGTCGATATCGGCATGAGCTTTCCTAGCGAGAGCATGCACGGCGTGGATATCCTGATCCCCGACTTTGACTACGTACGCAAGATAAAAGACAAGATAAAAGGAGTCGTCATCACGCACGCCCACGAGGATCATATCGGTGCGGTGCCCTACTTTTATAAAGAGTTTAAATTTCCGATTTATGCTACGCCGCTACCGCTTGGTATGATAAATAACAAATTTGAAGAGCATGGCCTAAAGCAGGAGCGTTCGCTTTTCCGCTCGGTCGAAAAGCGCAAGCCGTACCTGATAGGAGATTTTGAGGTCGAGTGGATACATATCACGCACTCTATCATCGATGCCAGCGCGCTTGCCATCACGACAAAGGCGGGTACCATCATCCACACGGGCGACTTTAAGATTGACCACACCCCGATCGACGGCTATGCTACCGATCTGGGGCGCCTAGCCTATTACGGCGAACGCGGCGTACTGTGCCTCATGAGCGATAGCACGAACAGCTACCGAGAGGGCTTTACTAAAAGCGAAAGCAGCGTGGGTAAGACCTTTGACGCGATATTTTCCAAAGCCAAAGGCCGCGTGATAATGAGCACGTTTAGCTCCAACATCCATCGCGTTTATCAGGCGATCGACTGGGGACTAAAATACAACCGCAAGGTCTGCGTCATCGGCCGCAGCATGGAGCGCAACCTCTACACTGCGATGGAGCTTGGCTACATCAAGCTGGATAAGAAAATTTTTATCGACGCTAACGAAGTCGGCAAATTTAAAGATAACGAGGTGCTGATCGTCACCACCGGCTCTCAGGGCGAGACGATGAGCGCGCTATACCGCATGGCTACCGATGAGCACAAATATATAAAAATAAAGCCGACCGATCAGATCATCATCAGCTCAAAGGCGATCCCGGGCAACGAAAGCAGCGTATCGACGGTGCTAAATTTCCTCATCAAATCAGGCGCTAGCGTCGCGTATCAGGACTTTAGCGAGATACACGTGAGCGGTCACGCGGCGCAAGAGGAGCAAAAGCTGATGCTACGCCTAATAAAGCCTAAATTTTTCCTTCCCGTCCACGGCGAGTACAACCACATCGCAAAGCATAAAGAAACGGCCGTGGCATGTGGCGTGGATGAGCGAAATATCTATCTGATGAGCGACGGCGATCAGATGGAAATTTGCCAAAAATACATGAAGCGCGCCAAGACGGTAAAAACGGGCAAGGTATTTATCGATAACCAAATCAACAAGCAAATTTCAGACGACGTCGTGATCGACAGGCAAAATTTGGCCGAAGCGGGCGTCGTGATGATCATCGCGCAAATTTCCCGCCACGGCGCTAAGCTCATAAACAAGCCTCGTGTCATCAGCTACGGACTCGTGGGCGATAAGCAAGACGGCGAGTTTAGAAAAGAGATGGAGGGAGTGCTGGAGCAGTATCTAAGTAACGTTAAAGAGGAGCTTTTAAAAGACGGCAGGATACTCGAGGGGCAGGTGCGCCAAGTCATCCGCAAGCATATATTTAGAAAAGTCAAAAAGTATCCGACCATCGTGCCGATCATATACCTGATGTAAGGGCGCAAAATGAGCGATATAATAAAAATAGCCGCTAATGTGCTAAAAACGGAAGCTAACGAGCTAACGAGAAATGCCGAGATTTTAGACGGCGAATTTGAAAAAGCGGTCGAGATTTTATACCAAACCAAAGGCAAAGTCGTGGTTACTGGCGTAGGCAAGAGCGGACACGTCGGTGCCAAGATCGCTGCAACGCTTGCTAGCACGGGCACGCCTAGCTTTTTTATGCATCCGACCGAGGCGATGCACGGCGATCTAGGTATGATCGGCAAGGACGATACGCTACTAGCCATCAGCTTTAGCGGCGAGAGCGAGGAGCTAACCAAAATCCTGCCTCACGTGCAGCGTTTTGGCGTACCGATAGTTGCGATGGCGAGGGATAAATTTAGTACGCTGGGTAAATTTAGCGATGCCTTCATGAAGCTTGACGTTAGCAAAGAAGCCTGCCCGCTAGATGCCGCGCCAACTAGCTCTACGACGCTAACGTTAGCCCTAGGCGATGCGTTAGCCGTTTGTTTGATGGAAAAGCGAGGCTTTAAAAAAGAGGATTTTGCAAATTTTCATCCCGGTGGCAGCCTTGGTAAAAGGCTATTTCTAAAAGTAAAAGATGTGATGAGAAGCGAAAATTTGCCGATAGTACGCTGGAATGCGAGCTTAAAACAGGCGATCGACACGATGACGCACGGCAAACTCGGTACAGTTTTGATCGTCGATAAAGACGGCGTTTTGGATGCGATTTTAAGCGACGGAGACCTTAGGCGCGCGCTGATGAGAGAGGACTTTGATCTAAACGACACTGCGATCAAATACGCGACGCTAAAGCCAAAAGAGCTAAATGATAAAGAGATGTTAGCGATAGATGCGTTAGCGCTCATCGAGCGGTACAAGATACAGCTACTAGCCGTCGTAGAAAACGGCGTTCCGGTCGGTGTTTTACACATACATGACCTTGCAAATTTAGGACTATAAAATGCAAAAAAGCAGACTAAATAAATTTATATCGCATAACACGAGTTATTCGCGCAGAGAGGCCGACGAGCTCATAAAACAGGGCAAAGTTAGCGTAAACGGCCGCGTCGTTAGCGAGCTAGCCACTAGCGTTAGCGATGAGGATAAAGTAAAGATAAACGGTCGCATAGTAAGGCTAAAAAAAGAATTTACGATGATCGTTTATCACAAACAAAAGGGCGAACTGGTTAGTAAAAAAGACGACCGCGGACGCAAAACTATCTATGATAGCCTTGACCGACAGTTTGCTAAATTTGTTAGTATCGGGCGGCTTGACTACGCTAGCGAGGGACTACTTTTGCTAACGGACGCTCCAGCAATCGCTACCGCGCTGATGAATAGCGACATCGAGCGCGAGTATTATCTCAAGGTAAAAGGTGAGGTAACGCCTGAAGTGATAACGGCGATGAACGAGGGGTTTTTCGCTGCGGACGCTACCAAGGGCGCACATGCTAAAACTGCGATAAAGTCGATGGAATTTAAGCCTTTTTTAGACTATAAAATTTTTGGCTCGAGCGGCGGCTTTACGAAGCTAAAAGTCGTGATAAACGAGGGACAAAACCGCGAGCTACGCCGATTTTTCGGGTATTTCGACCTTGAAGTGATGGATTTAAAGCGCGTTAGTTTCGGTCGCGTCGATCTTGGCATGATAAAGCCCGGTAAATGGCGATACTTTGAAAACGGCGAATACGAAGCGCTGAGGGATTTTTTGAAGGTTAATAACATTAGATATTAGTATGG
>CAUPYN010000067.1:0-9399 GCA_963515575.1 uncultured Campylobacter sp. | reverse complement strand
CCTTGTCTAAAACGCTGCCCATGTTTGTATTTACGACATTATCGATAAAATTTACCTTACCGTCAAATTCGCCCGGACCTACTTTTAGTACGGCGTCCGAGTTTGTTTGTGCCCAGAGGCCGCTTTCTTGCATTTTGACGCGGTTTAGGTTATCGACGTCGGAGATGTGAAAGTGCGCCTCGATCGGGTTGATTTTGGTTAGGCGTACTAGCTGAGTCGTGTTTGCTACGACTAGCGAGCCCACGTCTACTAGATTATCGCCCAAAACGCCGTCAAAAGGCGCGGTTATGCTCGTGTAACCTAGATCTATTTTCGCGCTTTTGGCGCTGGCTTTGGAGCTTAGTAAATTTGCGTTTGCGATTTCAAGCGCCGAAACGGCCGCGTCGTACTCTTTTTGCGAAACGGCGTTTTTCTTATATAAATTTGAGATTCTATTAAATTCGGTCTGCGCGTTTTTTAAATTTGCGTTTGCTACGCCGATAGCGGCTTCAAGCGCGTCGTAGCTTGCTTGGTATTTTTCCGGATCTATCAAAAATAGCTTGTCGCCTGCTTTTACGTTGTCTCCCGGTTTAAAAAACTGCTTGATTATCGTTCCGCTTACTTTAGGATAGATGATTACGTCTTGCTGGCTCGTTAGAGTCGCGGTGTAGTCAAAGCTGATCGGTACGTCTGATTTTTTAGCTACGAATACGTCGACCTTTGAGGGCGGCATTTGTCGTTGTTGCCCGGCTGCGGCCGCGCCTTTTTTATCGTTACCGTCAAAGCATGCCGTAAAAAGTAGCGATGCTAATAATAAAACCGAGATATTTTTAAAATTTCTCATAAATTTGCCTTATGTTTTGGAGATTATTTTAAATTTAGCGTTTTGTAATGAATGTCACAAAACAAGTAGATGATTTTACTCTTATTTTCTTAACAAGTCAAATTTAAGTCGTTAAATTTAGTGCTTTTTGATACCGTGTAAAAATATATTTATGCTCGTTTTTACGTGCTCTTTGCGTTCTTTTTCGTTTAGCGTTATATCCTCGTTTAGCAAAATCGCATTATAATGATAAGGCTCCCTGACGACCGCGGCAAACGCCTTAGCCGCTACGTAAGGCGAGATGTCGGGATTTAGCTGTTTTTTTATGTCTTCGCGCTCGAAAAAATCTATCAAAACTTTATCGAATTTACTTAAAATTTGCTCCAAAAACGCCTTGCCGAGCATACCGTCGTTTTTAGCGCCCTCGCTCATCATAACTCTTGAAATTAGCGTCGTTTCTTTGTCGCAGATTATGTCGAAAAATATAGAGGCGAATTTGATTAAAAAATCCTCCAATTTATGCGATAAACTGAGATCAATTTTCTCATCTATCTGCGTTCTAAAGTCGTCAAATCCGCGTTCTACGATAGCGCGAAAAAGACCTTCCTTGTTTTCAAAAAATTTATAAACGCTAGCCAGCGACCCGCCGCTTTTTTTGATTATATCCGTTAGACTCGTGTTTTCATAGCCTTTTTCGAGGAAAATTTCCATACCGGCTTGGATAAATTTTTCTTTTCTTTCGGCGCTTCTTTGCGTGATTTTCCCGTTCATTGCATACCTTTAAAAATTAAAATTATAATTTAAGGATTATACAATAAAAATATGATTTTTAGTCCCTCGGGTATGCAAAAATAGTCTCCCTTGCGATGTTAATTTTCTCTTTTTCGTCTGCGGCATAGGCGCGTATAGTTATCTTTGCATTTGCGTTTTTACCGGGTTTAGCGGCATTTTTAGGAGCCGTTAATACGACTACGATTTTCTTCTTTTCGCCCGCGTTTAAGGCAATGTTACTTTTTGGGCGTTTTATTTTGATATCGGCATCGTTTGCACTAACGTCAAAGTAAAACTCATGCGCGTGCGCGTCGGTGTTTTCAAACAAAAACACGTAAGCGTTTTCGATCTCGCCGCTTTTATTTATCTTATATAGCTCGCTCGTGCGGTTAATGTTTAGCAGCATGTTTTCTTTTTTGGCGCTCATTAGCGCTAGCGCTGCGGCGGTTATAGCGATGGCGGCGCAGTAGCCGACGGTTTTAAAGCGCAAATACCGCACCTTTTGCTTGGTTTTTAGCGAATTTGAGCTCGTCCAGCTAATTAGACTAGGCAAATTTAGCCCCGACATCGTTTTCGTGCAGGCATCTACGCACTCTAGGCAGTTTATGCACTCTAGCTGCATGCCTTTTCTGATGTCGATGTGCGTCGGGCAAATTTTCACGCAGGCTTCGCAGCCGGTGCACTCGTTTTGCGGTTCAGGAGGCTTTTTCCAGAGTTTGGTTTGTCCCTCAAAAATTTTACCGCCGCGCGCCTCGTCGTATATGACCTGCATGCTGTCGTTATCTATCATCACGGACTGCACTCTAGCGTACGGACAGACGTAAATGCAAAAATTTTCGCCCAAAAATGCTACGTCAAATATCAAAAACGCCGCGATAACGATCCAAGCTCCGAGTAAAATTTTATGCTCGGCGGGGTCTAAAATTTGAGCCAAAAAATCCTGCGGCGGGACGAAAAACCAGAGAAAATTCGCTGCCGCGACAAAGGCTAAAATGCTCCAGATCGCCACTGCGAGCGCATTTTTGACGCCGCTTTCGGCCTGCGTTTGCTTATTTGAAACGCTCTTGCGGATCTTTAAAATTTTAGTTTGTATAAGGTCGCGGTAAATCACGCGAAATATCGTCTGTGGGCAGCTCCAGCCGCACCAGATGCGGCCGCCCAAATTCGTCATAAAAAATATAAAAATAAAAAAAATGATGAGCACGAAAGGCATCAAAAACAGCTCTTGGACGTTAAATTTGGCAAAAAACAGATGCAGCTCGCTGCGCTCAAAGCTTAAAAGAAAAAATTGATTTCCGCCGATAGATATAAACGGTAAAATCAGCGCGGTACAGGTTATCAGGATGTAGGCGATATAGCGTTTGCTGGCAAATTTGAAATATTTTTTATACTCTTCTTTAGTCATTATTTTTCCTAATTGCAAAATAGCGAGATTATAAGATTAATGCCTTAATCGCGTATTAAAATCCTTAATTACATATTTTCTCTAATCCGCATTTTTGACGTCGGGCAAAGCTTAAATTTATAAAATTTAAACTATAATCGCCGCCTATTTTAATTGAAAGGTGGTGAGGACGTTGCCCGGTATTAAGGTACATCCTAACGAGTCTTTTGACGAAGCTTACAGAAAGTTCAAAAAGCAAACCGACAGGAATCTTGTCGTGACTGAAGTTCGCGCAAGACGCTTTTTCGAGCCTATGACCGAGATCCGCAAAAAACAAAAAATCGCGGCTCGCAAGAAAATGCTTAAACGTCTATATATGCTTAGACGCTACGAGTCAAAGCTCTAACCAAAAGGGTCGCTTCGGCGGCCTTTTCTTTTTTCAAACTCCCGTTTAACTCGCATCAAAGCCAAAATTTGCCATAATCTACGTCAAATTTAACGATCAAAGGAAAAATATGTCCAAAGTGCCCGTGAGCGAGGCCGCGGAAATCTTAGGCGTAACCAAGGAAGCCGTCTACAACCGTATTCGTCGCGGCACGCTAAAGACCTTTGAAAAAGACGGCGTAAAATACGTGGTTTTGGACGGATACGAGCCCCAAACCGCACCCAAATCAGCACCCAAAACTTCAAAATCCGCCAAAAGCTCGGAGTCAAGAAAGGCCGCTAAAGCCGGCGAATTTGACGTGAATGAATTTCTCCTATCGCAAATTAGCGAACTAAAAGAACAAAATCAAAATTTGCAAGCCGACAAAGAGAGGCTTTTTCGCGAAAAAGAGCAAATTTTGCTAAATAATAAAACCGAAATCGCTCGAATTTACCGCGAGCGCGACGAGAAAATTAGAAATTTTTTAAATTTACTCGAGCGACCGCTGCTAGCCCGTCAAAACGGCGAGTACGCGGCTCCGATCGACGTCGAATTTGTCGAGAGCGAGCCTAAAAGTGAGGGCAAATGGACGAGCCTAGCCGAGTTTTTAAAATCGCAAAATTTAAGCGGCAAAAGCCTTAAAAAAACGCAAAATAAAATCATAAAAAACATCGGAAAATCAAAATTTATCAAATTTAAAAAAGGCGTGATAATGGTAAAAAGCAAGAAAATTTCAAAGGAGCTAGATAAAAAATGAGAGTTTTTAAACATATCAAAAAAGTAGCCAGCTACGCTGCGGTAGGCGGCTTTGGCGCGGTGATAGCGGCTGGGCTGGCAGGATGCGGCAGCGATAACGGTGGAGCAAATAACAATGACGGTAGCGCGCTAAAAGAAGCGGCGCAAAAAACGGGAGCTTTCGTCATCATCGAAGAAACCGCGCCCGGCAAATATAAAGTCCTAGAGGAGTATCCGAGCAGCGAAACGCGCGTCGTACTAAAGGACATCAACGGCACCGAGCGCGTGCTAAGCAAAGAGGAGATGGATAAGCTAATCGCCGAGGAAAACGCTAAAATCGACGCCGGAACGTCGAATCTAACCGGCTCAAACGCTCAAAACGCGCAGCTAAGCAGCGGCGGTATGAGCCTTGGCGAGACGCTTCTAGCCTCGGCTGCGGGCGCGATCATAGGCAGTTGGATCGGCAACAAGCTATTTAACAACCCGGGCTATCAGTCGCAGCGCCAAAGCGCGTATAAAAACCCAAGCGCCTACTCAAGGAGCGTAGATAGCTTTAACAAAGCCAAAGCCGCTAGCTCGGCAAGTAAACCAAGCGGCGGAAAGAGCGGATTTTTCGGCGGTTCAAGATCAAGTTCAAGCTCAAGTTTCGGAGGATAAAATGATAAATTTAAAAAAAATCGAACCACTAAATAGCGAATTTTTAGGCGAGATCGGCTTTACCTGGCACACCGATCCGGACGGTAGCGACTACGTAGCAGACGAGCTAGTCGAGGTTAGCGAGGCACAGGCCGAGGCGTACTACAACGCCGCAAACGAGCTATACGATATGTTCGTCGCAGCCGCCCAGCACATCATCGACAACAACCTCTACCACGAGGTCGGCATCCCGTTTAATCTCGTAGATCTAGTGCGCGAAAGCTGGGAAAACGACGTGCATTGGCATCTCTACGGTAGATTTGACCTAGCCGGCGGGCTGGATGGCAAACCGATAAAACTGATCGAATTTAATGCCGACACCCCGACGGCCGTGTTTGAGACGGCGATCATCCAGTGGGCGGCGCTTAAATTTAACCGCATGGACGAGAGCGCGCAGTTTAACGATCTTTATGACGCCCTAAAGCAAAATTTTAGGCGACTTGTGACGTTAGATGAGGAGACCGAGAGCTTTAGCGAGCACTACGAGGGTTGGAAAATTTTATTTAGCTCTGTGGCCGGCAGTAGCGAGGACGAGCAGACCGTGAAGCTACTGCAATATATCGCCGAGGAGGCGGGCTTTCACACGGCGTTTGCCTACGCCCACGAGGTCGTATTTAACGACGAGGAGGGCGTGTTTTTTGACGGCGAAAACTACGAGTATTGGTTTAAGCTCGTGCCGTGGGAGGACATCGCCGTAGAGGAAGGCGAGCTAGCCATCATCCTAAAAAATATCGTCCAAAATCAAAAAGCCATCATCCTAAATCCCGCATACACGCTGCTTTTCCAAAGCAAAGGGATACTAAAAATTTTATGGGATTTATATCCGAATCACCCGCTTTTGCTGCAAGCTAGCGACAAGCCGTTAGCTGGCAAAAAATGCGTGAAAAAGCCGGTTTTCGGACGAGAAGGCGCGAACGTGAGCGTGATCGAGGCTGACGGTAGCATTAGCTCGCAAAATGGCGGCGACTACGGTCAAAACCGTGCGATCTATCAGGAATTTTACGAATTTAATAAAGACGCCGCCAACAACAGCTACCAAGCGGGCGTATTTTTCGCCTACGAGGCATGCGCGCTAGGATACCGCAGAGGCGGCGAAATTTTAGATAACTACTCCAAATTCGTGGGGCATTTTATCAAATAAGGACGCAAAATGAAAATAGTCTGCCTCGATGCCGCGACGCTTGGAAGCGACGTAAATTTGGACGTTTTTGGGCAGTTTGGCGAGTTTGTTAGCTTTGAGACGACCGCCGCGGCCGAGCGCATAGAGCGGCTAAAGGGCGCAGACGTCGTCATCACGAACAAAGTCGTGATCGACAAAGAGACGATGGACGCGTCAAATTTAAAACTAATCTGCATCAGCGCGACGGGTATGAACAACGTCGATCTCGCGTACGCCGCGGCAAAAGGCATCGCGGTAAAAAACGTCGCTGGCTACTCGACGGCCAGCGTCGTGCAGCATACGTTTGCTTGTCTTTTCGCGCTAACCAATCGAATCAAATTTTACGATAACTACGCGCAAAGCGGCGAGTGGGCGAAGAGCGAAATTTTTACGAATTTAGACCGCAGTATCGGCGAGATAGCGGGCAAGGGCTTCGGCATCATCGGCCTTGGCGAGATCGGCAGAGGCGTGGCGCGCATCGCGGCGGCATTTGGCGCGAGCGTGAGCTACTACTCCACTAGCGGCGCAAACGCAAACGCCGAGTTTAAAAGGTTAAATTTGGACGAGCTTTTAAGCGGCTGCGACATCGTGAGCATCCATGCTCCGCTAAACGAAAAAACGCGAAATTTGATCGGCGAGCGGGAGCTAAATTTGATGAAAGAGGGCGCGATTTTGATGAACTTCGGACGCGGCGGCATCGTGGACGAAAACGCCGTAGCCCGCGCGATAGATGGGCGAAATTGTGAGGGGGTATAGAAAATGAGAGTGAGAAATTTTAGCGCGAGATTTTTGAAAGCGCGTAAAATAGGCACTTTAAAAAGCTTCACTCTCAGTTGTAACGCAAGAATTCAGCTAAAAGAAAAATCCCTATAATCCCAAATCGTCCGTTTTGTCCCAAAAAAAGCAGAAAAATTTAACACCGCAAACACTTATAAAAGCCCAAACAACCGCTCTTTAAATACCGTTTAAAGCCTCCCAAAATTCGTCCCGATATTCTATCATCACAGCCGTATATCGTTTAAGGTTTGTTGCTGGAAGCACAGTGAATTTTTAAAAATATGATCATTAAGACACGAAAAATTGTGAAAAATGTGTCTTAAACAAGCTTAATGTGTCTTAAATGTATCAAACAACGATATATTCAAAAATCTATTAAGACACATCGTAAAAAACACCGCAATCCAAAGACTTTATTCTTAAAAATTCAATATTTTTGATTAAGACACATTTTAAGGTTATTTTATGTTTTAAAATACTTTCATATTGATATTAAATTTGCACCTAACCTTACCTACTATTTTTAGTTGATTTATTTCCTCACCTTTTAAAATAATATCTTGATAAAAGCTGTTTAGTGACGTTAATTTTACTTCTTTATGTATCGCATCTCTCAAAAATTTCTTCATATATACGTCTCCATCGATATTTGCTATAACCACGTCGCCGTTTTTTACCTCTGCATCCAGATCCACTACTACAGCATCGCCGTCTTGTGCAAATGGCTCCATACTATCGCCAAAAACTTTAATCACGTCATAGTTTTTAAAATGTATTTTTAAAACCTGCTCCATAAAATCCCTTCCAACAGGGATTATGGAGTAATTTTGTTCATCATTATTAGAGCCGTAGCCAGCACTTGCCGTTATGTTTTCAAAATACCTTAAACTGGCCTTGTCATTATAAGGTTTATTTACCTTATCAGCGCTTAGGCTGGCAAATTTTAATTTTACTGTCGAGGTTAAACCTTTTGAGCGCCATGTGGCGGCTGTATTCCTAGAATAGCCGAGTTTTTCCGCTACGTCTTCGAGACTATCGACCTTGAAAAACTTTTTCATATTTTCAAATATGACTTTATCTCTCTGGTTGTCCATATTGCCGCCTTTGATCAAAAATTTTAAAAATAAGGTATTTTAACCTTGACAAATAAGGTTAAAATACTATATAATACTTTCAAACTTACGAAAAAATTATATCTCATTTGAGATTAAATCTTTCAAAGGTTTGAAAAATAGTTCTTTAAATTTTCATTGTTAAGTCGGTTTTTAAACATAAAAGGATACTCAATGGATAAAAACTTAATAGATCTTGGCAAATCTCTTGGCGCCATACAAACGTTTAGTGAGATGATAACAGAGATATCCGTAATGGATTTGGTGTCTCAAAGAAGAGAGCTGATTGAAAAATTAGCCGGTAATATCAAGCTGCAAGCAAGTGCGGCCAAAGAGAGCATGGATGCGTTTATATTTAGCAATAGCTCTCAAGCAGACGATAGGCTTTCTCGCAAAAGCTCTCGTGATACAGATGACGAGATACGCTAGCAGCGGTTTGAGCGAAGCTTCGGTAAGTAGCGCCTACGCTACTTACGATATCTTCCGAAATTTCAGCAACCTCGTAAGCTCTGGCAAGTACATAGATGGCATAAATCCTAATAACCATTTGATCTTTTTGCTTAGCGATAAAGCTTTGACGGGCTTTCGGCGTTTTACCGATATACTCAAGCGTTACGGGCAAAAGGCCAGATAAAGGCTCCGGGTCGAAATTGGCGTTAGCAAATAGCTTTTTAACGGTCGTTAGATCTTTTTGGCTCATCTCTTTGCCTATCTCTACGATAATGCTTTCAATATTGGAAACGTATTTATAAAGACTCATAGTCGCTCCTTCTTAGTTGATTTTACCAAAAAGGAGCCAAAAAGCAGCCGACTTAACAATGAAAATTAGAAGAAAGGAGCGCAAAGTGATAAAGAAATACTTCACCGATAACTGCATAAGCATAAGGCAGTGGGCTAAAAAACACGATCTAAGCGAGCGCACCACCTATATGGTGATAAACGGCCAAGTAGTAGGCAATAAAAATTTCGCTACTTCAAGAAAGGTGTTTGAAGCGCTTTTGAGCGAAGGCATAATTAAGGAACTTCCAAGCGGCCTAAAAGGCGAGCAAGAAGAGAGTAGGGCCAGCTAAATGATCTACGTCGAAACCGTCGCGGCAGCTGAAATTTTTGGCGTTTCTTTGAGTGCTCTTAAAGAAGCTACTAGACGCAACTCTCAAAAATACCCGTTTGTCCGCATAAAAGACGCCGGTATCAGAAGCCGCGGCGGGGCAAAGCTACTATTTGCGGTAGAGATCGCGGATATAGACGGAGCGATAAAAGGCGGCAAAGCTAATAAAGACGTAAGCGTATACGTAGAGGACGGCTCTGAGCAAAGCGGATTTAGACGGATGAAATTTAGCGAAATAAAGGGCGGCAAAGACGACGCGAGCGGCGGTAAAAACGAGAATTTAAGCAGGGAATACGCGGTGCTGGACGGTAGCGAAAAAGAGGAGATAAACGAAAAAATCAGACTGCTAAAAGAGTATGAGGCGGCCAAAAAACAAGGCGTGTCATGTAAAAAGTTTTGCGAAGACAGCGGCGAAAGCCAGGCAAACCTTT
>CAUPYN010000066.1:0-9727 GCA_963515575.1 uncultured Campylobacter sp. | reverse complement strand
ACGTAAAGGTAACCTACCAGACGAAAGACGCCGCGGTCGTTAGCCAGGGGCTAAACGAAAATGATAAAATCATCTTAAACAATTTCCTAAAAATCGGCGTGGGCGCGCCCGTAGAGATAGATAAAGATCTAACCGCAAGCTTTGGCAAGGGCGTAAATTTAGAGCTCAAGGCCGAACAAGAAAAGGTCAAGTGATGTTTTCTAAATTTTTTATTGACCGCCCGATATTTGCCACCGTCGTATCTATCATCATAGTTATCGCGGGCGCGATGGCGATAAAGGGGCTTCCTATCGAGGAGTATCCAAAACTAACCCCGCCTCAAATTTCAGTTAGCGCTACATATACGGGCGCTGATGCCCAAACTATCGCCGACTCCGTAGCTAGCGCTATAGAAGATCAGATAAACGGCGTAGAAAATATGCTCTACATGCAAAGCACCTCAAGCTCAAGCGGCTCGCTAAGTATCAATGTTTATTTTAAAATCGGCACCTCGGCTAAACAAGCCACGATCGACGTAAACAACCGCGTCCAAGCCGCACTCTCAAGGCTACCTCAAGAGGTGCAAAATATGGGCGTGACCGTGCGCGAACGTAGCGGTTCGATCCTAGAAGTCGTCGGCTTTACGAGTGCAAACATGGACCTAGTAGAGCTATATAACTATGTAAATTTAAACATCGCAGACGAGATCAAAAGGGTTAACGGCGTGGGCGACACGGCGCTAATCGGCAGCAAAGAGTACTCGATGAGAATTTGGCTAAAACCGGACAAACTAGCCTACTACAAGCTAACCCCTAGCGACGTAATCGCCCAAGTAAAAATCCAAAATAGTCAATACGCCGCGGGTAAAATAGGCGAACAGCCCTCAGACGGCGATAATCCTTACGTTTACTCCGTTCGCTCTGACGGCCGTCTCAAAAATGCCGCGCAGTTTGGCGATATAATCATAAAAAGCGCGGACGGCGCGACGCTAAAACTAAAAGACGTAGCGACCGTGGAGCTAGGGGCGGCTAGCTACGCATCAGACGCGATGCTAAACGGCCAAGACGCCATCCCGCTTCTAATCTTTATGCAAAACGACGCTAACGCCCTAGCCACGGCGCAAGCGGTAAACGCAAAGCTAGACGAGCTAAGTAAAAATTTCCCTGCGGGCTTTAAACACACGGTCGCATATAACCCGACCGAATTTATCGAAGTCTCTATCCATGAGGTCGTAAAAACCTTTATCGAGGCGATGATCTTAGTTATCATCGTTATGTATATGTTTTTAAAGAGCTTCCGCGCGACTATCATCCCGATGCTAGCCGTTCCCGTGTCTATCATCGGCACCTTTGGCGGACTGTACGCGATGGGATTTAGTATAAATTTAATCACCCTTTTTGCACTCATCCTTGCTATCGGTATCGTCGTGGACGACGCCATCATCGTTATCGAAAACGTGGAGAGAATTTTGCACGAGGAAAAAGACATCACTGTCAAAGAAGCGACCTATAAGGCGATGGAGGAGGTGCAAACGCCAGTCATCTCGATCGTTCTCGTTCTCTCGGCCGTTTTTATCCCCGTTTCTTTTATGGAGGGCTTTGTCGGCGTCATACAGCGCCAGTTCGCGCTCACGCTGGTTACTTCGGTTTGTATTTCGGGTTTTGTGGCACTTACGCTTACTCCGGCGCTTTGCGGCGTTATGCTAAAAAAACAAGAGAACAAGCCGTTTTGGTTCGTGCAGAAATTTAACGACTTTTTCGACTGGAGTACGAAAATTTTCACCGCCGGCGTCGCAACGGTGCTTCGCCACGTTATCATCAGCCTTATTGTGATAGGCGTCATGGGTTTTGCGACTTTCGAGCTGTTTAAAAAAGTTCCTAGCGGCCTCGTACCGTCCGAAGATAAGGGCGCGCTGATGGTTATCACTTCACTACCGCCGTCAAGCAATATGCTAAAAACCAAAGAAGAGGTAAAAACTATCAGCAACATGGTTCTAAGCAATCCAAACGTCGAATTTACGATGGGTTTTGCCGGATATGATATGCTTGCGGGCGCTCTTAGAGAAAACTCTGCCATCAGCTTTATCAAGCTAAAAGATTGGAGCGAAAGAAAAACGCCGGATAGTCAAGCAGACGCGCTAACCGGGCCTTTTAACGGTATGCTTTGGGGCTCAAAGGAGTCGATGAGCTTTGTCGTAAACGTCCCGCCTATCATGGGGCTATCGATGACGGGCGGCTTTGAGATGTATCTACAAAATAAAAGCGGCAAAAGCTACTCCCAGATCGAAGAGGATGTAAAAAAAGTAGTCGCCGCCGCAAACGCTCGCCCGGATCTAACCAGCGTGCGCTCTACGCTAGAGACTAATTACCGCCAGTTTAAAATCGACGTCGATAGGCAAAAAGCCCAGATGTTTGGCGTGAGCGAGAGCGAAATTTTTAGCGCGATAGGCTCGACTTTCGGCTCTTACTATATCAACGACTTTAGCCTTTTTGGCAAATCCTACCGCGTCTACGCTAGAGGCGAGGACCGCTTTAGAAACAACCCAGAAGACTTGCGTAAAATTTACGTCCGCTCAAAAGGCGGCGAGATGATACCGCTAAACTCCGTCGCAACTCTAACTAGAATTTTGGGTCCCGATATCGTAGATAGATTTAACCTTTTCCCTGCGGCTAAGATCCAAGGCGACCCAAAACCGGGCTACACGTCGGGAGACGCGATAAAAGCGATACAAGAGGTAGTCGAACAAACGCTAAATATGGAAGAATACTCCATCAGCTGGGCGGGCACGGCCTATCAGGAGGTTAGCTCGCAAGGCACGGGCTCTACGGCGTTTATATTCGGTATGATTTTCGTATTTTTGATCCTAGCGGCGCAGTATGAGCGCTGGCTCATCCCGCTAGCCGTTATCACGGCCGTTCCGTTCGCGGTTTTTGGCTCGCTAGTCGCCGTTTGGGCTAGAGGGCTAACAAACGACATCTACTTCCAGATCGGACTACTGCTTCTCATCGGTCTATCGGCTAAAAACGCGATCCTTATCGTAGAATTTGCGATGCAAGAAAGGCTAGCGGGCAAGAGCGTATTTGACGCGGCCGTCAATGCGGCAAGGCTTCGCTTCCGCCCGATCGTCATGACCTCACTAGCGTTTACCCTGGGCGTTTTTCCGATGGTTATCAGCACGGGCGCGGGCGCGGCGTCTCGTCACTCGCTAGGCACGGGCGTGATCGGCGGCATGATAGCGGCCACTACGATAGCGATATTCTTCATACCGATGTTTTACTATCTGCTAGAAAAGCTAAACAACAAAGTCTGGGACAAAAAACCAAGCGTGGCACAGGAGATCAAAAATGTATAAAATTTTAACTTTAGCCGCAGCGCTATTTTTAGCCGGCTGCTCGTTTCGACCCGAGATCCCCGAGGTCGATACGAAATTTGAATCCACGTATAAATTTGAAACTAGCAATATCAAAGACGAGTGGTGGAAGGAGTTTGGCGACGAAAATCTAAACGCCCTCGTAGCTAGCGCGCTAGAGAAAAATACCGACCTTCGCACGGCTTATTTAAATTTACAAAAAGCGGCCGCAAGCCTAGGTATCTCGGAAGCAGATCTCTTTCCTAGCGTAAATTTAAACGTCGGCTACACAAAAGCAAAAAGCAGCGGCGAAACCTACACCAAACAGCCTCAAACGCGCTACCGAAACTCTGAGGTAAATTTAGGCCTAAGCTACGAGATAGACCTGTGGGGCAAGGTGAGAAACAGCGTCGAGTCTGCCAAAGCCAGTCTAAACGCGACTAAGCTTGACTACTCCACCGCGCGCCTTAGTATAAGCTCTAGCGTGGCTAAAAGCTACTTAGCGCTCGTGGCTCTAAATATGCGCGAAGCCGTACTAAAAGACACGCTAAAAACCTACGAGGAGACGCTGGCGCTTCGCAAAACGCAGCTTGATCTAGGCGGCATAAACGAGACGACCTATCTACAAAGCAAAGCAGCCGTCGAAAGCGCGAAAGTAAGCCTACTAGAGGTGCAAACTTCGCTATCTCAGGCTATAACGTCAGTAGCGGTACTAACAGGCAAATCAAATGACGAGATCCTAAACGGAGCCGTGCAGAGCGCTAAAATGCTGCCTAAAGAGCCCGAAGTGAGTGCTGGCGTGAGCGCGGACATACTGCTGCGCAGGAGCGACGTAGCCAAAGCCTACGCCGATCTAAACGCGACTAACGCGCTAATCGGCGTCGCAAAGGCCGACTATCTGCCGTCCATCTCGTTAACGGGGCTTTTTGGTTTTTCTAGCGTGGATTTTGAAAATATATTTGTCGGCAATGCCAACACGTGGAGTATAGGCGGCTCTTTGGCGCAGAAAATTTTCGACTACGGCAGAACCAAAAACAATGTACGCATCGCCGAAACTAACGAACAAATCGCGGCCGTAGCCTACGAAGCTGCGATCAAAAAGGCTCTGGGCGAGGTTAGAGACGCGCTAAACAACCGTAAAAACGCCAAACTAACGCTAAATCAGGTCAAAGAACTCCTGCACTCGCAAGAAAAAATCTATAAGCTAGCCAAGGATCAGTTTGAGGAGGGCTATACCGGGCATCTGGAGCTACTCGACGCGCAGCGCAACCTACTCTCGGTTAGACTACAAGTTATCGCGGCAAATTTAAACCTCATCGACTCGGTCGTGGACGTATATAAGGCATTTGGCGGCGGATTTAAAGCCGAATAATTTTACTCTTTGGCGGAGCTTTCCGCCTCTTTTTTGAGCGATTTTTTAAATTTTGTAAGCGCCGATTAGCAAACCGAGTTGAGGTTTTTAAAATAAGATTCAACTAAACTTAAGCGGATTTTTCTTATTAATTTTAAAAGATTTTGATATAAGTTTTCACGCGTAGTCCTAGCACCGCATCTAAACTCTATCCCGCTACGCTCGTGGCCGCGACTTAAAAAGCTACAAACGCATCAAAGCTAAGCACCTATCTTTTTTCCGAAGTAAACGGTGCCTTAATAGCTGCAAAAGCGCAAGTTTGATCGTTTTTCTAAGATTTTAGTAAATTCCGCTATTTTTCTACATCAGATAAAAATACCATAAAATTTCTCTCAATTTCTTCTATGAAATTTGGGGGCGGATTTCAATTTTACGCCGCAGCGTGTCAGATTTGACCAAACGTCAGACGATTAAAATCGCTAAATTACGCTGCCGTTTAAATTTATGCCGACCTACAAAATAGATAACGCGCCGAAGCTTGGCACAAATTTGGCCGCAAAACTTGCTTTTTAAATTTTGGCTAAATTTACGAACCGTTTTGTTAAATTTGACTGCCGATGAGCGGGTTTTTGTCTGGCTTGCTCGCTAAATTTGGATACGGATAACGGCAGCAAATTTGACTGTTTATACTGATTGCTATTAATCGATTGTATCCCGTAGCATTATACGAACTGTTTGACTTCTTAGCTCGTCGGCTTGATCAAATGTTAAGCTTTCCACCGCACAAACTCTATATAAAAAATATTTTCTCTTTTTTGCTATCCATAAATCAAAGCAACAAAAACGGCAAATTTGGATTTGTATTTTGCGTTACAGAGCGTCAAGTTTGACATAAACGGCGAGCGGTTAAAATCGTCAAGTTGTGTCACTGTTCAAATGTACGCCGCACTTCAAATTTGACCCAAATTTACGCTAAAATTTGCTCGCTAGCTCAGTCAAATTTAACTCACAACTGCCTGCTAGCCGCCGTCAAATTTACCTAAAGCTTATCTGCGCATCGTCCGTGCCGTCGTCAAGCGAGATGTTGTAACCGCCGGTATTTGGCGGGCGTTTATAGATATCTTGCGGGCCGATATTTAGCACCTCGTCGCTAAAAAACACGCATTCGCGCTCGCCCGTATCCACGTCGCGCACCCAGATTTTGCCGTCGTCCACGATCTCCTCGTCAAACTCTATCACGCGGTTTTCGTAGATCTTGCCTAACAGTCGCTCGTGTAGGCGGTTTTCGCGCTCAAACTCCAGTTGCGCTTGCAGACACTCCGCCTCGTCGATGAAAATCGGCTCCAGCGCGATCTTGTCGCCCTCTAGCACACACTCGAATTTCTCCAGCGTAGAGCAGTCCACCTCGCTGCCGCCCAGCCTCACGACGTCTTTGTTGCGCATGAAGTAGCGGTTGGTGAGGTTGCCCATCAGCGCCTCGTACGCCGTGCCGCCGATCGCGCGTTTAAGCAAAAACTCGTTTTGAAACGCCAGCACCAGCTCCACCTCGCACTCGCGCAGGATCTCTTCATTTAGCTCGGTGTTCTCGCTTAGCAGCTTCGCCGACTCGTCGAGAAATAGGCTAATAGGCCTTTTTTGCTTCATCGTTACGCGCTTTAAAAGCTCGGGCAGAAAGCTGTTTAGCAGGAAGCTCAGCGCGCTTTTGTCGCAGCTAGCGGCGTTAAATATCACGATCTTGCCGCTATTTAGCAGCCCTGCGATACTCGCGTCGCCCGCAGCGCCCTCGCCGTCGCCGTTTAGCGAGTCGTCGTTCATGAGGCCAAGAAAGGGCGACATCATCATCGAGTAGTTGCGAAAATCATCCCTCGTGCGCTCGTCGCCGATGTCCTTGTAGCGGCTCGTCGCATCCAAAAACTCGTCCGCAGTCGCTAAAAACGCGCGGTTTATCATTATCGTCTCGCGGGTAAAATTTAGCGTCGAGGAGTCGAGATTATCGCAGATGAGGCTCAGCGTGTCTTTAAACTCGAGCATCTTTTCCAGATCTTGCGAGAGGCGCAGTATCGTAGCGACGTCAAATGTAAAATCCCGCGCGAGCGTACGCACGTCGGCGTAAAAGGCGTCCCCGTAGCAGTCGCTTAGCGGCGTGATTTTTTTAGCGAAAATTTTAAGCGCCTTTAGCACCTTAAAAAACTCCGTCGCGATGCTCGAGCCAAACTCCTCCCAAAACTTCTCCCTTGATTCCATCGGCTTTTTCACGCAGTTTTTAAAGTCCCGCGGCTTCATCGAGGCGATGAGATTTATCGGCGCGTCTAGCCTCGCGCCCACGCTCACGACGTCTTTTAGGCGGCCCGCTCTGCGCGCTAGAGCCTTGATCTTGGCGCTCTCGCCGCCTTTATAATCCACAGCAAACACCGCATAGCCGTTTTGCATGCGGTCAAGTAAATTCGGATATATCATCGCCGTCGTCTTGCCGCTGCCAGTCTCTCCGATGATGGCCGCATGCGTGAAGTCGCTAGGTATCAGCGCGCCTTTTTTCTCCGCGTTTTCCCGCGTTCTCGTAAATCCCATTATTTTTTGCATATTTTTCCTTATCGGGGGCGATTGTAACGAAATTTGGTTTAAAGATTTAAATTTGACGGGGCGGCGAGCGGATTAAATTTTAGCTGCGAGCATGCAAAACCCGCACCGCAAAATTGCTAGACGTAAATTCGGCATCAAATTTGAACTAATAAAAACGAGCTAAATTTACTCGGCTTTTTTACAGACGGCGGCCGAGTGCGTGAGTAGATCGTGCAAATTTAGCGCGTCCTTGCGAAAAAAACAGAGGCAAAGTCCGACGATGCTCACGCCTGCAAGCAAAAAGCATGCGTAGCGTAGCAAAACGCGTGCGAAACCAAGTTTGCGGCCGCTGCGTAGGTCGATGAGGTAGATATTTTGCGAGCGGTAACCGGGCGTCTGGGCTTTGATCGCAAAAAAGGCGCAGCAGATAAGACCGACTGCGAGATTTGCCGCAAATATCGCTATTTGGTTGTGCAAAAATTCGTCCTTGCCGCCCAAAAAAACATAAGTCGTGAGGTAATATATCGGCATGCCGATCAAAAAAAGATCGGTGATAAAGGCCTTTACTCGCGTGCCGATGGTGGCTAGCTGCGCTTTTTGTTTCGCCAAATTTACTCCTTTTTTTGCTTTATTTTGGGCGCTCGTTTTGGATTTTTGAGCGTCAGATTCGCTTGCTAGCGCCCAAATTTATGCGCCTCTACTTTGTTGTAGCGATTTACGGCCTGCTTTTATGCGTCGCCGCTTTGGTGCGGTAAATTTAGGGCTCGTTTCCGCGCACCCGCCGCTTGCGCCGTCTTAGCCAGCCAACCTTGCTCTGCTCTTAAACGGAGCTTTGGCTGCGGCCGAATTAATTTATTTTCTCGGCGCGGCGCAATCTTTATGGGTACCGCCGTCTTTGCTTGTTTTTGGCTGCGCACCCATTTGGGATGATCGATAATTTTCGTCTCGCATGTTTTTGTCAAGCCGTAAGCAAAATCGGCATTAAGCACAAAATTTAAATTTACGGCGTTTATCTCGCGCCAAATTTTACTCTTTCGCGGGCGTAAATTTACCCAAATTTGACGGTTGCCGCTAAATGCGCAAGACGGCAATGCAAATTTTGCACGCTCCGCCTGCAACATACGAAGTCCAGCGGCGGGCTTTAAATTTGTCGCCCGAGATGCCGCATGTCGATTTGATTTTTTATTTGATACTCGCAAATACCGTCTAAATTTACGCGACTAAATCAAATAAAGCCGCAAAACTTAACAAATTTAATTCCCTCTGCTGCCGGGCTTTATTGCTTTGCTTCCATCGGCGCAGAGCGGACAGTTTGCGGGCTCATAAATCTCAAACTCAAAGTTTCCAAGCGCGAAAAACGGCTTGTCGGCGGGTAGTTTGGCGCTATCTTTGGCTACGCTGCCCGCTAAATTTGCAACCTTGCAAAAGCCGCGATTAGCAAGCGCGGCAAACGCCACGACCTCGCCGCCTAGGCCTTCTATCACGCGCGCGGCCTCCATCGCCGAGCCGCCCGTGGTGATGATATCCTCGCAGACGATAAATTTCTCGCCTTTTTTTACCTCAAAACCGCGTCGCAGGCTCATCACGCGCTCGACCCGCTCGGTAAAGATAAAGCGCTTTTTTGCCGCGCGAGCTAGCTCGTAACCAGCCAAAATGCCGCCTAGAGCGGGCGAACAGACGCTGTCAAACTCTACGCCCGATTTTTCGATGACTGCGGCCAGCTCGCTTGCTAGCTTGCCCGCTAGCTGCGGGTCTTCGAGTACTTTGGCGCTTTGAAGGTAAAACTGCGAGTGGTTGCCGCTGCTAAGCAAAAAATGCCCCTGCAAATATGCGCCCGCGTCCTTGTAAATTTTCTCTAAATCCATCGTTTTTCCTTTGTAAAATTTGAATGAATTCTACCCTAAGCGCGCTTAAGCTACTATTTTTTGGCTTCGCGAGCCGCATAGGTTGTCTTAAACGGTGGCTTTGGTTTTGGGTTTTTGGGCGGATGAAGCATAGTTTGCTAATTTGCACCTTGCTGATAAAATAAATCTGGTCAAATTTATTCGGTTTCACCATCCCCGACTGGGTAAATTTGCACCACAGAAACCAAAACGGCGGCCGCGACGTATGGCTGTTTCAAACCCCAGCGGGGTAAATTTACACGGCTATATTTTCATCATCTTTTGGCAATAAAGGCGGTTTCAAACCCCAACGGGGTAAATTTACACTAAAGCTCTTTATTCCAGTCCTTGGCGCCCATAGAGGGTTTCAAACCCCAACGGGGTAAATTTACACCCGCTTAACCGTTCGCTTAACATCGCTATTCTTAATTTGTTTCAAACCCCAACGGGGTAAATTTACACAGAAAAGTCTTTTAAACATCTCTCATCCTTTCAAGGTTTCAAACCCCAACGGGGTAAATTTACACAATTCATCAAGTGTGCCTTCTTGCTCTACTTTGTTTTGTTTCAAACCCCAACGGGGTAAATTTACACCAAGGAGTATAT
>CAUPYN010000065.1:0-9896 GCA_963515575.1 uncultured Campylobacter sp. | reverse complement strand
TCTCCGCGCGACTCAGAGCAAGTCCTAGAAGAAAAGATCTTACACGTCCTATCGACTATCGTGGGAGGCTCGGATAAGGTCGTAGCTAAGGTAACTATAGATTTTGATTTTGCCAGAAAAGATAGCCAAAGCGAGACCTTTGATCCAAATTCGGTCGCTAGAAGCGAACAAAACGTCGAAGAAAAGCGCCAAGGCAGCAAAGAAGCCGAGGTGCAAGGCGTGCCTGGAGCCGTAAGCAACATCGGCCCGGTCGAAGGCTTGCAAGACGGCAAAATGAAAGAACTCTACTCTAAAAGCTCATCTACGACGAACTATGAAATCTCAAAAAAGGTCGAACGCATCAAGGATCAGTTTGCTAAGATAAACCGCCTAAGCGCCGCAGTCGTAGTAGATGGAAAATACGAAAACAAAAAAGACGAAAACGGAAATCCAACTAAAGAAGTAGTCTACGTGCCGCTTGATGAAAAGCAGTTAAGTCGAATCGACGCTCTCATCCGCCAGTCTATAGGCTTTGATCAAAATAGAGGCGATGAAGTGACGGTTAGTAACTTCGAGTTCCAGCGCCCAGACGGACAAACTCCTGCTAGTAAGGTAAATTCGTTCTTTGAGCTTTATATCTTGCCTTTTGCGCCGCTGCTAAAATATATATTCGTAGCGATTTTACTCTACTTTTTCTACAAAAAAGTTATCGTGCCGTTTATGTCCAAGATGCTTGAGGACGTCAAAGAAGAGGAACCGGAGCCGATGCCTGATATCGTCGAACTTGACGATAGCGAGGATACGCTGGAGAAATTTAAGGCCGCTAAGAAAAAGGTTGAGGAGCAGCTGGGCGTAGGAGGCGACTTTAACGAGGACGAGCTGCGCTACGACGTGATGCTCGAAAAGATGAAGCTAGTGGCTCAAGAGCGCGCCGAGGAGATCGCGGTACTACTCCAAGATATGATAAAAAACGACGCCGAATTTAGTAATCGTAAGGATATTTGATGGCTTCTATTAAACTCACGGAACAACAAAAGATGACCTACGACGATCTGTCGATGCCAGAAAAGGTCGCTATCTTGCTCATACAGCTTGGCGAAGATGCCACGACTCAGCTTTTTTCGCATATGGAAGTCGATGTAATAACCGAAATTTCACGCTACATCGCTACGGCAAGAAGCGTCGATAAGGCTGTGGCTTCGGCGGTTTTGGACGAATTTTACGCCTTGATGCAGTCAAACCAATATATAAGAAGCGGCGGACTTGATTATGCGAAGGAAATTTTATACCGCACGTTTGGTCCGGAAGCCGCGCAAAAGATCCTCGACAAACTCGCCAAAAGCATGGAAAACTCAAAGAGTTTCGGCTATCTTACCAAGGTTAAGCCTCAGCAGCTTGCCGACTTTATCGTTACCGAGCATCCTCAGACTATCGCGCTTATTTTGGCGCATATGGATTCAACCAGCGCAGCCGAGACATTGTCGTTTTTCCCCGATGAGCTTAGGAGCGAGGTTGTAGTTAGGATGGCAAATTTAGGCGACATCAGCCCATCTATCATCAAGCGCGTCTCAACCGTGCTTGAGGGCAAGCTAGAGAGCCTAACGTCATACAAGGTCGAAGTCGGCGGTCCAAGAGCCGTCGCCGAGGTGTTAAACCGCCTCGGACAAAAGGCGTCTAAATCTACGATCGAATACATCGAAGACGTCGATGAGAAGCTCGCTACGACGATCAAAGAGCTTATGTTTACCTTTGAGGATATCAATACCCTCAACCAAGCAGCTATCCGCGAGATACTCAAAAACGTAGATAAAAAAGACCTTATGATCGCTCTAAAAGGTAGCGGCGACGCGCTTAAAGAGAAATTCCTCTCCAGTATGTCCCAGCGCGCCAGCGACTCGTTTAAAGAAGAGATGCAATTTTTGGGCGCGGTGCGCGTAAAAGACGTCGAGGACGCTCAGCGCCGCATAGTAGAGCAGGTTCAGGCTCTAGCCGAGAGTGGAGCGTTCCAAATAGGCGAAAGCGATGAGATGATAGAATGAAAAGCAGTTTAATATCAAGCGAAAAAGCCAAAGAGCATTTTATAGAAAATTACAGATTTAAGGTGCTGGGTCAAGAAAAAAAGCAAGACCCGGCTCGTGCGCAGGACTCCGAGGATCAAAAATCTGACACTGGCGAGCAAGAGAGTTCAAATTTAAACGACGCAAAAGAGCAAGGCGTACATTTTAAGCCTGAGTCAAGCTTTATCGAGGAGCTGCTAAAGCGTACCGACGAGATGAGCGGCAATATGATAAAGCTGCAAATGCAAATCGAAAATCAAGAAAACGAATTTGCTAAACGCCTAGAAAGCGAGATCCAGCGCGCCAAAGAAGACGGCATAAGGCAAGGCGCAGAGGAAGCGGCGGCTAAATTTAACGAAGAACTAAAGGCGCTTGAGAGCAGGTATCTGGGGTCTATAAATAAGCTAGAGGAGCAGGCGGCTAAATTTGAAAATCTCATCGTATCTAGCGAAGCGCAGCTTCCGACTACTGCTATCGAGATCGCAAAAGAGGTCGTAAAAAAAGAGATTTCTCTAAATTCGGCAAACATCGCCGCAGCCATCTGTAAAGAGCTTTTTAGTGAGATAAAAGACGCCAAAGAGGTGCAGGTCAAAGTAAATCCGAAAGATTACGAGTTTATCAAAGAAAATTTTTCCGGTCAAAACGTCAAAATTTCTGCCGACGAAGCCATCAGCGCGGGCGGTGCTATCGTGCTTAGCGACGCGGGCAACCTTGAGGGCACGATCGAAGCCAGACTAGAAAAAATCAAAAAGATAATAGGGCAATGATAGACGTAAAATCTATGAACGAGCAGGAGCTAGAAGCGCTTTGCGGAAAGCTCCGAGATAAAATTTTACAAACCGTCAGCGCAAACGGCGGACATCTGAGCTCAAACATCGGCGCGGTCGAGCTTATCGTCGCGATGCACTATGTTTTTGACGCCGCAAAAGATCCGTTTATATTTGACGTCAGCCACCAAAGCTACGCGCACAAGCTAATCACCGGACGCTGGGATAAATTTGATACGCTTAGAAAATTCGGCGGTATCAGCGGCTACACCAAGCCTTCCGAGAGCAAATACGACTACTTTATCGCAGGTCACAGCTCCACCTCTATCTCGCTAGCAGTCGGCGCGTCAAAGGCGATCAAGCTAAAGGGCGAAGACCGTATCCCCGTGGCCCTCATCGGCGACGGCTCGATGAGCGCGGGTATCGCGTACGAGGCGCTAAACGAGCTAGGCGATATCAAAAACCCCTGCGTCATCATCCTAAACGACAACGAAATGAGTATCAGCAAGCCTATCGGCGCCTTTAGCAACTATCTCTCGCAGATGATGGCGGGGCCGCTGTATCAGAAGTTTAAAAGCCGAGTCGAGAAATTTTTGAGCTATATGCCAGACGGCGCCGCATACATGGCGCGCAGGATGGAGGAGGGCATCAGGATATTTACGCCGGGGATGTTTTTCGAGGAGCTTGGGCTTGAGTACATCGGTCCCGTAAACGGCCACGACGTGAAGGCGCTCATCGAGGCTTTTAGCGTCGCAAAAGGCATGAAAAAGCCCGTCGTCGTACACGCGCAGACGCTAAAGGGCAAGGGCTACGAAAAGGCCGAGGGACATCTAGCCAGCTGGCACGGCGTGAGTCCGTTTGATTTGCAAAGCGGCGAAGCCATCAAAAAATCAGCCGCCAAATCGGCCACCGCGCTTTTTGCGGAAAATTTACTAGACCTCGCCTGTAGGCATGATAACATCGTCGGAGTTACCGCCGCGATGCCAACCGGTACGGGCATAGACGCTCTGATGGAGAGATTTCCGGATAGATTTTGGGACGTCGCGATCGCCGAGCAGCACGCCGTCGCCTCTATGGCCGCGATGGCCAAGGAGGGCTTTAAGCCCTTTATCGCGATTTATTCGACATTTTTGCAGCGGGCGTTTGATCAGGTCGTGCACGACTGCGCAATCATGAATCTAAACGTCGTCTTTGCGATGGACCGCGCGGGTATCGTCGGCGAGGACGGCGAAACGCATCAGGGCGCGTTTGACGTTAGTTATCTAAATTTGATCCCGAATTTGACGATTTTCGCGCCTCGCTGCGCCGATAGTTTTAGGTTCGCGATGCACTACGCATACGCCCACGAGGGGCCTTGCGCTTTTCGCTATCCGCGCGGAGCTTTTGCGCTGGCGCAGGGCGAATTTGAGGCGCGAGAGCTAAAGCTCGGCAAGGGCGAAGTTTTAGTCGAAGGCGGCGGCGAAGCGGCCTTTATCGCTTACGGCAACGCCGCGGGCAAGGCAAATGTCGCGCGCAAAATTTTACTGGAAAAAACGAACGGCAAATTTGACCCGAGCCTCGTTGATCTAGTGTTTGTTAAGCCGCTTGACGGCGAACTCTTACAAGAGCTCGCGCGCAGGCATAAGATTTGGTACGTCTTTTCAGATACCGCAAAAAAGGGCGGCGTAGGCGAGATTTTAGCTGCGTTTTTGCAGGAGCGGCGCATTTTTGACGTGCGCATCGTTAGCTTTGAGTTTGACGACGCGTTTATCCCGCACGGCGCTACGGCCGACGTCGAAAAGGCTCTTGGTATCGATACGGCAGGCATTTGCGAGAAAATTTTATCCGAAATGGCGGATCAAATTTGAGCTGAAGCGTTTTTGCGCGTTTTAGCGAGCGTATTTGGACGGAAAAGGCGAAAAACTTGAGCGAAACAAATCTTTTTATGCTGGGGCTCGCCGCGCTTACTTTGATTTACCGAGTCCTGTATTACGCTGGTAAATTTGCGCACGCTCGGTATGCTTTACTTGTTTTTATTTTCGCTTATCTTTTTTGCGGGCTGGTTTTACTACGGATTTTGGGTTAAATTTATATTACGGCTTGCTTTGTAAATTTTAATTTGCGCTAATTTTACTCGTTGCGACCTTTTGCGCTAAAGAGGCTTAAGCGGGCTTATAAAACGCGCCTTTGGTTTGCTTAAATTTAGCCAAAATACCGCCAAATTTAATCAAAAATGCCAAACCGTAATGCGGATTTTGATCCAAGACAAGAATATCGCCTGGATCAAATTTGAGCTATTTTTGCCTCTATTTAACATAAATTTTAGCAGATAATAATTTATATTACCAACTATAAAGAAGTTTTAAATAATTTTTTTGTATATTTAGGAAAAAATACCAGGAAAAACGATGAACTATATGGAACTTCTTAAAAATCGCGGACTAAAAGCCACTCCTCAACGCCTCGGCGTACTAAAAATCCTCGATCGCCACTCTCATCCTACGATCGATGAGCTATACGAAGAGATTTGCGCCGAAAATCCCTCCGTATCGTTAGCGACGGTATATAAAAACCTAAATATGCTCAAAGACGAGGGGCTAGTCGTTGAGGTCAATATGCCAAACCAAAAGGCGCGTTACGATATCTTTAGCCATCCTCATATACACGTGGTTTGCGAGAGCTGTGGGAGCGTAGAGGACTATGATTTTTGCGAGGCGCTGGATGCGTATAAAGAAAATTTGGAGAGAAAATTAGGCAATCTAATCGAAAAGATGAACGTACTGGTAACCGTCAAGGGCTGTAAAAACTGCCGTAGATAGTATCGGCTCGTTTTTGGATTTTTAGGACTTTGCGGATTTGGCTCATTTTTGGTTTTATTTTGGCGCTATTTTGTGTTTAGAATTTGTTTTTAAATATTTGAGCCTTATTTTCTTAAATACCGCCAAAATTTAGGCATAGCGTTTTGGGCGACATAGAGGATAAAATGACCAACCGCAGTGAAGGCATGGTGCCGATAAGGCGGTAGCCGCACGGAAACATTATGTATTTTTACATAGTGTAGTTGAGATCGCGGCAATAAAAGTATCAGACTGATGAATAAATATAAAAGCTAAAGTAAATTTAACATGAGACAAGAGGCCCGATTTGGCCTCTTTGATATATTATTTAGGCTCAAGATAAGCTAAGCGGATTCTTTCTTATCAATTTCAACAGTTTCTGATATAAGTTTCCCTGTGTGGTTTTAGTATTATATCTAAACTCTACTTCGCTACGCTCGTAGCTGCGTCTTTAAAAGCTATAAGCGAAGCGAAGTAAAAGTAGCTTTCATCAATCTTAAAGCGAAGCTTCTAGGCGAGCTTGCGAGCTGGGAATCTCACCGCTAAATTTACTTATTTTTTCACACTCTTTAGACATAAGAATTCTTGTTTCTCTAAAGATTTTACATAGGGTTGCTTCTGAAATTTTAGTTAAATTTGATATCTTTGATGCTTCTATGTCTTCTGCAAAGTACTTGAGAATTTCTCTAAATTTCTTCTGCGAAATTTGGGAATGACAGATATACTTGTTTTTCATAGACAGGATCATAGTTCTTGTGCTTAGCTGCACTTCGTTTGCTACTAATAAGACGCACTCTCTTTGAGAAAAACTCCTTTGAAAATTTTTAACTTGTCTTGAGCCTAACATAAATATAGCATAGATATAGTGCCTAAGCTTAAAGAATTTAAATTTAAGCATTTTGGACACGATATGGTTATATTGCATGAAAATGAGATAAGGGAGAATTTAAAATACTAAACTCTAAAGATAAAAAAGATAGTTTTATATCTGAACTAACAGATATTATAAAAAATGCTGAATTTACTCTTATTTCAGCCGTTATAAATAAAAAAACTTAGAAGCGGCATTGGTAGCCCTTACGATCTAGCTCTTAAATTTTGTATGGAAAGAACATATTTTTTCTAAGAGATAAAAACAAAGCAAATAATATAACGCATATAGCGGTGGAGCAAAGAGGAAAAAGGGAAGATGAAAGCTTGGAGCTTGAGTTTAGAAGAATTTGCGGCGGATATAATTATAGGAGTATCAAAATGAACTTTGAAATAGTTATGGCAAATAAACTTAGTAATTCTGCAGGAATTCAACTATCTGATTTAGTAGCAAGACCGATAGGACTAAATGCCATAAAGTTAGATCAAGAAAATAGAGCATTTGGAATATTAAAGCAAAAATTTAGAAGTAGTAATGGAGTTTATAATGGATATGGATATAAAATTTACCCATAAAAAACAAAAGCTCTTAGGAAAATCTCTGAGAGCTTTTGCCGATCGCCAATCTGCAATCCAAAAATTTATAAGTAGGGAAGAAAACCTAAAGCTAAGAGGCGGTAAGTCTGGCGAAGTTTTGTTTAGAGAGATTTTGATCAAGAAGCTTGGCGAGATAAACGGCTACGAGTATAATGGTAAGCGATATAAATTTAGCCAAAGTAGTATCTTAAAAGCAGTCGACGAGCTGGCGGGAGTTTCACTAAACGAAGGGCTAATGGTCGCAAATGAAAAGATCACAAATTTGCTGTTGCTTGGCACTAGTATCGAGGAAAATTTAGAAGACGGGACGAGAAGGAGCTTTATAGATTTTGAAAATTTACAAAACAACGACTTTTACGTAACGGAAGAGTTTGAAGTAAGTAGGGCAAATCAAGGCGAGGCACAAAAACACAGAAGGCCCGATCTCGTGCTTTTTATAAACGGCATACCAATAGTCGTAATCGAGCTTAAAAAATCAAGCGTGAGCCTTGAAAACGGCATAAAACAGCTACAAAAAGAGCAGGGCAAAGATGAGATAGCGCATCTTTTTAAATACATCCAACTAACTATCGCCGCAAACGGCAGCGAGGCGAGATACGGCACAACGGGCACGCCGTTTAAATTTTATAGCGTGTGGAAAGAGCAAAACGGCATAAATGAGAGCCTAAAGGGTGCGATAAAAGATAGAAAGATAAGCGTGCTTGATGCTACGCTTTTTGCGCTACTATCTAAAGATAGGCTACTAAGACTAATTAGGCACTATATATTATTTGATAAAAAATCGAAAAAGGTTTGTAGATATCAGCAGCTTTTCGCTATCGAAGAAACGCTAAAGAGAGTATCGACGCTAGAAGATGGCGCAAGAATGGGTGGGCTCATCTGGCACACGCAAGGAAGCAGTAAGTCGCTAACGATGGTAATGTTAACAAAGCTTTTAAAGCAAATTTATCCAAACTCAAAAATCATCGTCGTAACCGACAGGATAGATCTAGATGAGCAGATACAAGGGACCTTTAAAAACACGGATATAAAAGCAGGGCGAGCAAGCAGCGGAAGCGATCTGATAGAAAAGCTACAAAGCGGCGTTAGCATGATAACTACGCTCGTACATAAATTTGAAATAGATCTGCTTATCGTTGTGGATAAGCTTTTGACGGGATTTGACGCACCAAGAGCAAGCACGCTTTATATAGATAAACAGTTAAAAGAGCATAATCTGCTCCAAGCAATAGCTAGATTAAATAGGCTTTATGACGGAAAAGATTATGGCTACATCATAGACTATAGAGGGCTTTTGGGCGAGCTTGATGAAGCGCTTACTAGCTGTGCGTCGCTAAGCGGCTTTGATCCAGAGGATCTAACCGGAGCCGTGATAGACGTAAGAAGCGAGATCGTAAAGGCTAAGACCTACTATGCTCATTTGGACGGGCTTTTTAGCGACGTCAAATTTAAAGACGATCTAGAAAGCTATGTGGCGGTTTTAGAGGACGTGCAAAAAAGAGACGACTTTAAAGAGTGGCTGTCGCAGTTTGCTAGAGCTTTTAAACTAGCGCTTTCGAGTGAGAAAATTTGCGATATCTTAAGCGGAGAGGAGATAAAAGCTTATAAGCAAAAGGTTAAATTTTATAACGAACTAAGAAAGGCGGTGCAACTAAGATATCACGAGGCTTGCGACTTTGGTAAATACGAAGCGCAGATGCAAAAGCTGCTTGATACTTATGTGAGCGCAAAAGAGGTCAATGAGCTTACCAAACTCGTAAATATCTTCGAGACGGAATTTGACGATGAGGTGCAAAGAGTCGAGGGCAAAAACGCAAGAGCCGATACGATAATCAGCGCCGTAAGTGCAGTGGTAAAAGAAAAAATGGAGTCAAATTCGGCGTTTTATAAATCAATAGCCAAACAGATACAAGACGTCATCGACGAGTATAAGGCTAAAAGACTTAGCGAAGAAGAAAAACTTGCCAAAGCAAAACAGCTAAAAGGCCTGATAACCGGGGCTTTAAAACCAAATGAAGATAGATATCCAAAAGAATTTAACTCTAAGAAAATTTTGTTTGCCATTTATGATAATTTGCTTGACATTTTAGGCGATGTGGGGCTTATGGATGTCGAGGTGGTAGCTAGAAATTTGAGCGTGAAATTTTATGAAATTTATGAAAAAGCGTCAAAAAAACCAGAATGGCACAAAAATAAAGACGTAGAAAACGAGATAACAAGCCAGATGGAAGACGCTCTTTGGGAGATAGAGGACGAATACGGCGTTTCTATCGATGAGAAGGAGAAAATTTACCAAACTATCCGTGGAATAGAGATAAGCTTTTATGTCAAATGAGGTGAAAATCATCAAAAAAGAGGTGAAAAATATCACCTTAAAAGTTAGACCAAATGGTGAAGTGATCCTAACGGCGCCAAAAACGGCAAGCGATGAGCATATAAAATTTATCATAAAAAAAAGAGCCAAATGGATAGTTCAAAAACGCGCGTTTTTTGCCTCATTTAAGACGAGCCAAAAAGAATACGTAAGTGGCGAGGACTTTAAATATCTTGGACGAAGTTATAGGCTAAAAGTGGTGCAGTCTAAGGAGGAGCGCGTAAAGCTTCAAAGGGGCTATCTTGAGCTATTTGTAAAAGATAAAAGCGACTTAAAGCGAAAAGAAAATTTGATTTATGAGTGGTATTACGAAAAGGCAACGTTATATTTTTTTTAACATCTTTCAAGAGTTTAACAAGATAGTAAAGCAAGATATCAAAAGCGTAAAAATAAGACAGATGAAAACAAGATGGGGGAGCTGCAATCCGTATAAATC
>CAUPYN010000064.1:0-10049 GCA_963515575.1 uncultured Campylobacter sp. | reverse complement strand
TGTTGAGGAACTGCACGATAACCTTATAACACAAAATGAAATATATAAGATATCATCTACAGAGAGGATAATAGAAAATATTTTTAACACTAGAGTTCCGATCCAAAAAGAATTATCCTCAAAAATAACGGAAGAAATTTTAGAAAAATATTGTTATGAAAATTTGGAATTTCTTCGTAGTGCGATAGGGTTTTTGCAAAGTAATGCTTCTCATCTCTCAAACAACAAAGAACTAAGGCTTAAAATTTTAAACGTGTTTGAAAAGATATCAAAAAACGGCGACGAAAACCAAAAACTAAAGATGAAATTTATACTTGAAGATTTGAAGGAAAAGGGTCATTTAGAATGAGCCTTTAAATTTTTACTTCACCTCGCTCCAATCCTTTGCCGCGTTTAGACTCGTTTTTAGCGGTATGTTTAGTTTGTAAATTTCTTGCATTATCTTTTACGCCGCTGCGCCCAATTCATCGGCATAGTCGTCTCGCGCCTCAAAGATCAGCTCGTCGTGTATCTGCAAAAGCATCCTAGCGCGCTCATCTAAAAGCGGACGGATTTTCCCGTCGCCGTTTTGATGGTATTTACAGCCTTTAACCCGCGTGCCTTTACTCTAGAGCGTGCGATACAGAAAAACAAGGTAACCTAGCGCTGAGCCAGGCCAATCCAAATGTAGCCTACGCTGGACTTGCGGCAAGTGTATAAATTTTTTACGCAAGCAGGGATTTTAAGATAAATTTGCGTCGCTGCTCACGCAAATAAATAAAAGCCCAATTTAGCCGATTTATCAAAATCGCAGCTACCGCATACGAGGTTTTATTTACTATCTGCCGTTTAAATCAAGTAGAACGACGCGCCTAGCTTTAAATTTAGCCGCTGTTTACGGATAAATTTAAGCCAAATTTAATGGCACAAACAGCAAAATTTATCCGTTAATTAACAATACAAAAAAGGAAAAATTTGGGCAAAACGACTTTTGCGGTTGTATTTTTCTACGCTTGCGCGCTGTTTTTGGCGGCTGTAGGATACTTTGCATTGGGCGTTTTGGCGAAATTTTACGCTTTTATCAAATTTGCCGCGCGCCTTTGCTTGCAGGACCCTAAATTTAGCCTCGCCATGTTCGCGCCCGCGTTCATCTTATCGCTTTATATCGTGCTGATTTCGCAAAATATCATTTTTGATTTTACTTGGGGTGCCTGGGCAAATGTTTTTGGCGGGCCGGCTTCCTGGTTGCTTTTAGATGCGCTACTTTTTGGATTTTCGCTGATTGCAAGGCTGGAGGAGAGATATTTTTACGTTTTTTCCTTTCGCTTGGCGCTTTTGGAGCTGCTTTTCGGGCTTATTACGGCGATAATTTCAAGGGATATTTTTAGCATTTACGTCCCGTGCGCGCAGATTCTACTCGTATTTTGCGTATGTTTTGACTTTTTGTGCCTGAATACAGCGAAAGCAAATGCAAAGCTGCTAGAAGAGTTAAACGCGAAAAAGGAATTAAGCGAGTCAGAAAAACTCGCCAAAGAGGCGCTAGAGCAGCTCACAAACTCGCCAAATAAAGAAGAAGCGCTACTAAAAGCAAACCTCATCAGAATAAAACTAAAGCAAATACGACGAGCGGTTTAAATTTACGAATTTAACCGTTTAAATTTGGCTTTTCGCGTGTCAAATTTGAGCTAAATTTGGCTCATTTATTGACGAGTGCGGTCAAATTTAAACAAGCTTTAACGAGTCGGCTAGCGTCGCCTAAATATCCGCCCGAAAAACGCAGCAGTTTGGCGAGCCCTAAGCAAAACAAACGCCAGCAGCTGCCTGCAAATCTGTATAGTAAGATACGCCGACATCATCACGCAAAAATTCGCAATACCAAAGCCGATCAATTCATAGTAAAAAAATAGTTCAAATCTTATCTGCATCGTAAACTCTCGCGTTGGCCGATAAGTGTGCCATATCCAATAGCCAGAGAAAAAATCATTAAGTCCGCCGAATACCAAAAAGCATACCATAAGCGCAAATAAAATAATGCCTTGCGAAAGCGCTTGAGCGTCACTTTTGTTTCCTTTGAACCTACCGGTAGCTCCTTTTGCCACGCCGTAAAGTCCCGCAAACAGCAAACAAACGGGCATAAAAAAGCATAAATAGCTAAGATGAAACGCCGCCACGTCGCCAAAGGCGGTTTTAGTCTGCGCCGTATTTATAGCAGGATAAAAGTCCGCCATAAACGTCGTAAATTCTCTAAAAACCGCGTGAGCGGACAAGATATCTTCGGGCACGGCAAATAAGCTAAGAGCTACCAAAGCGTAAGCGCCCAAGCTAATGAAAAAGGCAGTTTCAAGCTTCCTTGCGGTTAGTCTCAATCTTGCTTTTAGTCTTATAATCTTATTTTTCGGCTCTATAACTGCGACCTTTTAGCGATTTTTGAGCGTATTATACCATCTTCTTGAAGTCTTCTTTGCCCAAATTTACGCTCTTTATATGCCGCCTATTTGACTTTAAGCGGTTTAATCCAGCCCGCTTTTGGCAAAAACTAAAATTTTGGCGCCGTTTGCGCGTATCTTTGAGCAAGTTTGTTTGCCGTGACCGACTTTATCCCGCAAATAGGGCGCATATTAGCTAGACAAGCCATCCGTAATCAATAATCGCGCTTTTTGCGTAAGTTTTATTTTAAATTTGCTGCGATATTTATTTTTTGAGCTCTTTGCGTAATCTTAGCAAAATCCTTTAAAACACCCTTTGTCCGGCTACTTTACGGGCATTAGCGGCAACACAAACTACTTGCGTATTTTGCAAGCTTATCTGTTTCTTTGATGCCGTTTGTCGGTTTGCCGGCACTAGCGGAGTCAGAGTAGCTTTGGGGGTTTCCGAATTTGAGCTTAAGATAAGTTAAAAATTTCAAAGGTATTTTTATCAAAGCAAGTACGCCCCATTAATAGCAAATAAAGTGAAGTTAAATGCGAGAACTATTATTTTGCCAAAGCTGCAGCCGGCGTAGAGAAGTTAAAAAATAGCTAGGTTTTCAGGCGAAATTTCTGGTACGTTAGCTTGCCTAGGTGCTTGTTTGAGTAGATAAAAAACCGCTTTTACTTCGCTTTGCTTGCTACTTTGCGAGAAGCTAACGGTAAAACCGTATAAATGGCATTGAAATTTTTAGCTGCGACTTACTTCGCTACCGCCTATCCAAAGGCCACGAGTATAGTAATGTAGAGGCAGAAGAGGCTATGCTAAGCATGGATTTCTAAATTTAAAGGGGATTTTTTAGGCGTAGCGGCGGCGACCACATGGGAGTTAAGAAAAAGAGAATTATTACCTTATCTTAAAGAGCGTGTTATACTTTATATCTCCGCATTTTGTAGCTTTTTTAAGAAGTGGCTACAAGCGTAAGGAGTTTAAATATAGTACTAAAACTACGAAATAAAATTTATATCAGAAACTTTTGAGATTGACAAGAGAAAATTTGCTTAAGTTACCTTAAACTAAAAAACATCAAGAAAATTTTTGCAGTTATTTTATTGTATGAGTGGTGCCCCGTGTAGGGTTCGAACCTACGACCCCATCATTAAGAGTGATATGCTCTACCAACTGAGCTAACGAGGCAAGATTAAATATCAATAACAAATCATAAAGTGTTATCTTAGAACTTATAATCTTAAAATTTAATTTGACACTCAATAATGGGTGCTTTATGAGACGCAACCTTAACCTAAGGTTTAGTAGATGGCGCAGCGGACGGGGCTCGAACCCGCGACCTCCGCCGTGACAGGGCGGCATTCTAACCAACTGAACTACCGCTGCACCTAAAAGTAATGGTGGTCGCTATAAGACTCGAACTTATGACATCCACCTTGTAAGGGTGGCGCTCTACCAACTGAGCTAAGCGACCGAAAAAGACTAAATCGTGGCGACCCTTAAAGGATTTGAACCTCTGTTGCTACACTGAGAGAGTAGAGTCCTGGGCCACTAGACGAAAGGGTCTATGTAAAAATGGTGTCCTGTGCTGGACTCGAACCAGCGACCCCTTCATTAAAAGTGAAATGCTCTACCGACTGAGCTAACAAGACAAATTTTCAAAAAACGAAACGTGATTATATATAAAAAAGGCTGATTTGTCAAGAAAATCGCCGTCGTTTTTAAAATATCGTCGTAAATTTAAAAATTTGCGACGATATTTACGTTTAAATTCGATTTAGCAAGAAAAACAAGTCTTAAACTCGTATGCCGTAGGTCTTGCCTCGTACGGCCATACTTGGGTTTCAAATTTATAATGCTGATAATCGTCGATAAAAGTCTCGGTCATTATCGGACGGAGGTATTCGTTGTCGCGGATTAACGCTTCTAGGCTGCCCCTTAACGTATGCGGTAGCTGCTCGATGCCACGCTCGCGAATTTCGTCTAGGTGCAGTTTAAATAAATTTTCATCCATCGGGCCCACCGGCTCCATTTTGTGCTTCACGCCGTCAAGCCCGGCCATCAGCATCGCAGCAAACGCCAAGTAAGGATTTGCCGTGCTATCAGGGAATCTCATCTCGGCGCGCACGGATTTTTCTCCAGAGCCATAAGGGATACGGATCGACGCCGAGCGATTTTGGCTTGAATAAGTGAGTATCGACGGCGCTTCAAAGCCCGGAATTAGGCGCTTGTAGCTGTTTGTGCTCGGGTTTGTAAACGCCGCGACGCTTCTTGCGTGGTTTAAGATTCCGCCGATATACCAGCGCGCGAAATCGCTTAAATTCGCGTAATTTCCCTCGCCGTAGAATAAATTTTTACCGTCCTTCCACACCGACTGATGCACGTGCATGCCGCTGCCGTTGTCGCCGTAGAGCGGCTTTGGCATAAAGGTCGCGGTTTTGCCGTTTAGGTGCGCGACCATTTTGACGACGTATTTGTAAATTTGCACGTTATCGGCGGCCTCTACGAGAGTGCCGAATTTCACGCCGATCTCGCCTTGACCCTGCGCTACTTCGTGGTGCCCGACGAAGACTTCAAGGCCTACTTGCTCTAAAACCTGCATCATCTCTGCGCGCAGATCGACCATACTATCGGTCGGCTGCGTCATCAGATAGCCGCCTTTTCTGCGCGGTCTGTGGCCGGTATTATAGCCGTCGGTAAAGTCCTTGGCGTCGTTCCACTCGCCCTCTTCTGTATCTACTTCGTACATCGCGCAGTTTGGGCTATCGACGATTTTTACGTTATCAAATATAAAAAATTCGTTCTCCGGCCCAAAATACGCCGCGTCGCCCACGCCGCTTTCTTTTACGTAGGCCATCGCTTTTTTGGCTATCGAGCGCGGGCATTTTTCGTAAATTTGCCCCTTGTAAATGTCGTAAATATCGCAAAAAACGACTGCGGTAACGTCGGCGGTAAAAGGATCTAAAAAGGCGCTAGTAGCTTCCGGACGCATTATCATGTCGCTTTTATCTATCGGCTGCCAGCCGCCCAGCGAGCTAGCGTCCATCGGCACTCCGTGCTCAAAATGCGCCTTTTCGACGGCTTTTACGTTATACGTGATGCTGTGCCAAGCACCGTTCATATCGGTAAATCTAAAATCTACGAATTTAACCTCGTGCTCTTTGCAAAAATCAAAAAAATGATCGACGCTTTTTACGAATTTTCCCATTTTTCCGCTCCTTTGTTTATTAATTTCGTAATTGTATCATAAAATATTGCTTTTAAGATTAATTTAAATAATTTTTTCTACCCGATCTAAAATTTTACAAATTCTCTATCGCGATTTTTAAATATCGCGCACTTGCTAAAGCCTAAATTTCTAGCTATTTGTTCGCATTTTTCGCCGTTTAGACCGATTTGGTCTTTTGCGTGCGCGTCCGAGCCAAAGGTGATCGGTATGTCTTTTTCGGCGATCATTTCTAGTAAATTTACGCTTGGATACTGCTCGCCAGCGGGTTTTCTAAAGCCGGCCGCGTTTATCTCGACCGTGAGATTTGCCTTTTTTATAGCGTTAATCGCGTCTTTAGCAAGGAGTCTAACGTCGGTTTTTGGCATAAATTTAAATACCTTTAGCAAATCCAAATGCCCGACTATGTCAAATTTGCCAGACTTTGCCATCTTTTCTACGCAGTAAAAATAATCCCGCCAAATTTGATCTATATCGCGGTTTTTATATTCGCCGATAAACTCGGGATTATCAAAGCCCCAACCGCCCAAAAAATGCACTGAACCGATGAGATGGTCTACGTCGCGCGATAAAACCCGCTCGTCCATAAAGCCCTCTAAAAAATCGACCTCGTAGCCGAGCATTATTTTTATCCGCCCGTGAAATTCGTCTCTAAGGCGCAAAATCTCGCTCTCGTAAGCGTCCATCTGCGAAAACTCCATGCGGTACGCTTCGTCAAATTTCATCGGCGCATGATCGCTAAATCCAAAATACTCGCAACCCGATTTTATCGCGCTTAAAACATACTGCCTAGGCTCGTCTACGGCGTGTTTGCAAAGCGGAGTGTGATTGTGAAGATCGACTTTCATTTTCGTCCTTTTGTTTCCGAGATGCTACCTAAAATTTGATAAATTTAAGGATAAAATTCGCTTTTTAAACTTACATTTCGTTAATTTTTTATATAATCAGCCTAAATTTAAATAGGAGTTTTTATGACGCAAGAAGAACTTGACGCCTTGATGGCGGGCGATTTAGAGGGCGTTGCCGCCGAGACCGACGACGCGCAAGCTAGCGAAGATGAAAATTTAAACCTAGAAACCGCCGAGGAAGCCTCGGTAGAGAGCAAAGACGAAGACGTTAAATTCGACTCCGGCGACTACAAAGTATCCTCAAATATGCCATGGCCTCCGCCTCCTCCGACGGATGATCACAAGATGGTTCATCAGCTAGACGACGTCACAAAGGATAGCGAGGAAAAAGCTACGCAGATGTTTGACAAGCTCGACGCGATCAATAACTTCTCTATGGACGCAGAGAGCGGACTTAGCGAGATTATCAGCGGTATAGAGGCTAATATCGAAATTTTTACCAAACTACACGAAAAATTCCCAAATATCGCTACTTTTGCCGAGGCGCTAGAGAAAAATAACGCACTAAAAAGCTCTGCAGAAACGACGCTAGATAACGTCAGAATGGCCGAGGACGAGATAATGATGGCGATGGATATGATGCAGTATCAAGACATCCACCGCCAAAAGATCGAGCGCGTAATTAATGTCATGCGCGCGCTTAGCAAGTATATGAGCAGCCTCTTTGAGGGCAAAATCGACGACGAGAAGCGCGTGGCCTCGGCCGTACATATCGCAGGCGATACGCACACCGAAAATCTCGTCAGTAACGACGATATCGAAGCTCTGATAGAAAGTTTGGGCAAAAAATAGTGCTAAAGCCCGAGCTTTTATCTCCCGCAGGGAATTTAACCAAGCTAAAAATAGCTCTAGAGTACGGAGCAGACGCGGTTTATGCATCGGTGGCGAGCTTTTCGCTTCGCACCCGTTCGGCGCGCGAATTTAACCTTGAAACATTTAAAGAAGCTATCGAATACACGCACGCCAAGGGAAAGAAATTTTACGCGACGGTAAACGCGTTTCCTTTTAATTCGCAAATTGAACCGCTAAAACGCCACCTGCAAACGATATCGGCTATGAAGCCAGATGCCTTTATCATAGCGACTCCCGGCGTCATGAGCCTGGCAAAAGAGATCGCGCCCGAGATTGAGATCCACCTCTCGACGCAGGCAAACGTCATGAATTCGCTTGACGCTAAAATCTACCACGAAATGGGCGCAAAACGCATCGTCGTAGCGCGCGAAATAAGCCTAAAAGACGTCGTAAAGATAAAAGAGCAAATCCCGACGCTGGATATCGAAATTTTCGTGCACGGCTCGATGTGCTTTGCATACTCGGGACGCTGCTTGGTTAGCGCGGTTCAAAGCGGCCGCCAATCAAACCGCGGCAGCTGCGCCAACGACTGCAGGTTTAAATACGAACTCTACGCCAAAAACCCCGAGAGCGGGACTCTGTTTCGCCTAGAAGAGGACGAAGAAGGCGGCACGCACGTGATGAACTCGAAAGATTTAAATTTATCCGCACACATCAAGGATATCATCGAAAGCGGCGCGGTCGATAGCCTAAAGATCGAAGGCCGCACGAAAAGCGAATACTACGCCGCCTGCGCGACTAGGGCCTACCGCATGGCCATCGACGACGCAGCGGCCGGTAAATTCGACGCGCAAATTTACGCGGGCGAACTAAATACGCTAAAAAATCGCGGCTTTACCGACGGCTACCTGGTAAATCGCCCGTTTGAAAAAACGGATACGCAAAATCACGCCAGCAGCCTAGAGGAGGGCACCCATCAGGTAAACGCCATGAGCGAGGACGGCGAGTTTTTTAAATGCAAATATAAAATTTTCCCCGGCAACGAGTATGAGATCGTGGCGCCGCTGGGTTCGCGGATAGATGAGTGCGAGAGCGAGATATCTCAAATTTTCGCTCGTGACGGCAAGAAATTTATCAAATTTAAAAAACTCATAACCAAAAAAGGTAAAGAGCTAGCAGAAATCCACAGCGGCAACGAAAACGAAGTAAATTTAGGCGCGAGGCTACCTAAATTTAGCTTTTTAAGAGAGGAAATAAAATGAAATTCGTTTCAATTATAATGGGAAGCAAGAGCGACTACGACGTAGTTAGCGAGGCGGCAAAGGTGCTTGAAAAATTTAACGTCCCTTATGAGCTAATCATCAGTTCGGCGCATAGAAGTCCGAAGCGAACGAGCGAATATGTCGCCGCAGCCGAAGAAAAGGGCGCGCAGGTATTTATCGCGGCGGCCGGTATGGCGGCGCATCTAGCGGGCGCTATCGCGGCAAACACCACTCGTCCCGTGATCGGCATACCGATGGCAGGCTCCGCGCTTAGCGGCGTGGACGCTCTATACTCAACCGTGCAGATGCCGGGCGGCATGCCCGTGGGCACGGTGGCGATCGGCAAGGCCGGTGCGGTAAACGCGGCCTATCTGGCGATACAAATTTTGGCTCTAAACGACCAAAATCTAGACGAAATGCTAAAAGCCGACCGAGCAGCCAAAGCCAAGCAGGTAGAGGATGACTCGGCGAAGGTGGAAGTTTTACTCGCCTAAAGGAGCAAATATGCAGACATACTTAAGCATAGACGAATTTTGCAAGCTCGTGCACCTAGAGCGCGAGGTAATCGAGGGGATGATAAACCGCGGCGTGCTAAATACGAAAGAAGAAGGCGGCGAGATCCTCATAGAGGCTAGCCAAGGCACGATGAGCGTGGTGCCTAGCGTCGTGGCCGTGCCTGCGCCGCAGATGGGCTCAGAGGGCTTTAGCTTCGTTGAAAAGACGATCGGCACGATATTAAATTTACACGAAAAGGTGCTTGATGCCAAAGACGAGACGCTAGAGACCCTGCGCAACGAAAATAAATTTTTAAAAGAGGCGCTAATCTCGATGCAAGAACTCTACGACGAGGATAGAAAAACGGTAGAAACGCTCACGAAGCAGCTAAAAAATTCGCAAGACGAAGTCGAATTTTTAAAGCGAAAATACAAGCTCATGTGGAACAAAGCGGTTGAAAATTTCAAAGGCGACAAGGAGTAGCCGTGGAAATTTTAGCTGTAGAGGGTATTAAAATTTACGGATTAAAAACTCGCACCAAAAATGCCGACGAGATAAACGGTGGCGGTAAAATCCCGGCCTTGTGGGCTAAATTTATGAAAGAAATCTATGACGGCAAAAGCGAAATTTACGGCGTTTATTGTAGTTACGAAAACGGCATGAACGGGCTTTACGATTTATTTATCGGTACGAAGTCGCTTTGCTCAGGCGGCGAAATTTTAGAGATAAAAAGTGGCAAATACGCCGTTTTTAGCTTTCCAAAGGAGCCGCAAAACGTAGCGAAATTTTGGGGAGAAATTTGGAAATATTTTGAAGGCTCTGAGCTAAAAAGAGCTTACGAAACGGACTTTGAGAAATATTTAAACGAAAAAATAGAAATTTACATATCAATAAAATAAAGGTAAAAAATGACGTTTTCAGAGATTATTTTGACGTTGCAAAACTACTGGCGCGAGCAGGGTTGCGTGATAC
>CAUPYN010000063.1:0-10051 GCA_963515575.1 uncultured Campylobacter sp. | reverse complement strand
GATCTATCCTAACCTTTTTTGTAGCATCCACGATAACGGTTAAATCCTTTTTTTGGGCTGAAGAGGCTTTGGTCTTTGAGCCGTCCGGTAATAAAATTTGTTCATCGTAAACAATGGTAGGCGTAGTAACCATAAGAATCGCCAGCAAAACTAGCATGATATCCACGAGAGGAGTTATGTTTAACTCCGGGGTTTCGTCAAGATTTATCATTGATCTTCTTTAAGCGTTACGAGAATATCCACCTCTCGCTTAATCACGCCCATAAGCTCGTAAGCTTTCCTCTTGATAAGCAAGCTAAACGTATAAGCAGGTATCGCTACAAATATACCCGCCCCAGTTGCAACTAACGCTTCGCTGATAGCGGGGGCTATAACGTTTAGAGATGAATTTCCGCCGCCTTGTCCAAGCTGAGAAAAGGTCTCCAAGATAGAAACAACCGTGCCGAAAAGTCCGATAAAAGGCGACGTAGAGGCAACTATACTAAGCCAAGTAATGCCACTAGTTGCATTTCGCTCAGCGATACTAACGGCGACCGAGAGCTTCTCTCTAGATATCGAGCCGCTTACAAACCGTTTTAAAATGGATTCGTTTAAAACATGTTTAGACCCGCCCATTAATAACGACTCAAGAGCATTTTGTTCTTTTTTTTGCCATGATCTAAGCCCTGCCATACGAGAAAATAGTATAGTAAGGCTTATAATGAAATAAAAAGAAAGCCAGCCCAGCACGAATATAGTAATAAAACTACTTCTAGATAAGTAGTTTAAAAAAATATCGAGTCCAGCCACTATCTTGTCCGAGCCATGCTATCTAATTTTGCCACAGTAGCAGCCATAGCGTTGTTCTCGCTACTCATACCGGCAATTAAATCCTTCGCCTTTTGCAATGAATTTGCTATCTCGCTCTCAGAATTTCCCGACACGTGAACGGCGCCATCGGCAAGGATAGTCGCCTTGCCTTCGTTTATCTCGGCATATCCCCAGTTTATCGCGACGGCATCATGGCTTTTATCTTCGCTCTCGATATCAATAACGCCGGCCTTTAAAAGCGAGATAAGTGAGGCATGTCCGGGCAAAACCCCAAACTCGCCCTCACTGCCCGGCAAAACTACGCTTTTAATATCGTTCGAAAACACTAAACCCTCAGGCGTAACGATTTCTAAATGTAATTTACTCATTACTTTTCCTTTAAATTTAGGCTTTAAGTTTCTCGGCTTTCGCTATCGCTTCGTCTATGTTTCCTACCATATAAAATGCGTTTTCCGGCAAATCATCATATTTGCCTTCCAAAATTCCCTTAAAACCGGCAATATTCTCTTCAAGACTTACATATTTACCGGGGCTTCCTGTAAACACCTCTGCAACAAAGAACGGCTGAGATAAAAATCTCTCAATCTTTCTAGCGCGATCGACCGTAACTTTATCTTCTTCGCTAAGCTCATCCATACCAAGGATAGCGATAATATCTTGAAGGTCTTTGTATTTTTGTAAAACCGCCTGTACACCGCGAGCTACTTTATAGTGCTCACCACCCAAAATTTGAGGATCAAGCATTCTTGATGTCGAATCAAGCGGGTCAACCGCAGGATAAATTCCTTTTTCTGCGATAGCTCTGTTTAAAACGGTAGTAGCGTCAAGGTGTGCGAAAACGGTTGCAGGAGCCGGGTCGGTAAGGTCGTCCGCAGGAACGTAAACAGCCTGAACCGACGTGATTGAACCTTTTTTGGTTGACGTAATTCTCTCTTGGAATTTACCCATTTCGCTCGCCAAAGTCGGCTGATAACCAACGGCTGACGGGATACGTCCAAGAAGCGCCGACATCTCTGCACCTGACTGAGAGAAACGGAAGATGTTATCAATAAACATCAAAACGTCAAGTCCCATCTCGTCGCGGAAGTACTCAGCCATAGTTAGACCAGTTAGAGCGATGCGGTTTCTTGCCCCCGGTGGCTCGTTCATCTGGCCATAGCACAAGGCGACTTTATCCAAAACGTTACTTTCTTTCATCTCGTGATAAAGGTCGTTTCCTTCGCGCGTTCGCTCGCCGACGCCGGCAAACACAGAATAGCCGCTGTGTTTAAATGCAACATTGTGAATCAGCTCCATGATAATAACCGTCTTACCGACGCCGGCACCGCCGAATAGTCCGACTTTACCGCCCTTTGCATAAGGAGCCAAAAGATCAACTACTTTAATGCCTGTTTCAAAAATTTCACTCTTCGTGCTTTGCTCTTCAAACGGCGGAGGATCGCGGTGAATAGACCACTTTTTGTCAAATTCAATGCCCTCGCTCTCGTCGATTAGATCGCCGACAACGTTAAAAATTCTTCCCAAAACTTTTTCGCCGACCGGAACGCTAATAGGCGCGCCTAAAGCCGTAGCCTCAAGGCCTCTAGTTAAGCCTTCGCTCATATCCATAGCGATAGTTCTTACGCGATTATCGCCAAGGTGCGCGGCAACCTCTAGTATGAGTCTATTTTGCTTGCCCTCAACCTCGAAATTTACTTCGACGGCTTCGTTGATCTTGGGTAAATAATCCGTAAAATCGACGTCGACTACCGGACCCATTACCTGAGAAATGATACCTTTCATCCATACTCCTTAATTATTTCATTGATTCGACGCCACTGATGATCTCTATAAGCTCAGTGGTGATAGACTCTTGGCGAGCCTTGTTATACGATAGTTTTAGCTGTGCGACGCGCTCTTTGGCGTTATTAGTCGCATTATCCATCGCCTGCATTCTGGCGCTATGTTCGGCTGCAAGACTATCTACTAAAGCGTAATACATGCTATATTCGAAATACTTCGTAAGTAGTTCGTTTAAAATTTTACCGTCGTCGCTCGGCTCAAATTCCATCAAAGAATTCGTCTCGACTTCGACGAGTTTCGGCGGCTCGACCGGCACGATATCGTTTATACGAATTTGTTGAGAGATCATGTTATTGTAGCCGTTATGTACCAAAATAACCTTATCCGTCGTACCGCTTATGAAGTCGTCTATCGCGTCTTTTATGATATTTTGAGCTTTCTCATAAGTAGGAGACGAGCTTACGCCGACATATTTTTCAAGCAAATTTATACCCTGGAAGCTAAAAAACTCTATACCTTTTTTACCTACCGCGCGGAGTCTTATCTTTACTTTTTTCGCCTTAAATTCGTTAATCATATTTCTAACGGTTTTAATAGTCTGAATATTAAAACCGCCGCAAAGCCCCTTGTCTGCGGTGACGAATATAATATCAACCTTCTCGATATTCTCCTTAACGTCGAAAAATTTGCTCTCGGCATTTACGGAGCGATATTGGTTGATTTTATAGGCTATTTCAGATAAAACTTCATTGATCTTGAGCGCATAAACCCTAGAGTGACGAGCGGCTTCTTCAGCCTTGCGAAGTTTGGCTGTAGATACCAGCTTCATCGCACGCGTTGTCTTTTGGGTGTTTTGAACGCTCTTGATCTTTCGTTTTATATCTTTTAAATTTGACATATTCTAGCCTTAGTTAGCAGCAAACGTCGCTTTAAAGTCTTTTAGAGCCTTATGCAAAAGCTCCTCGATTTCTTTATCAAGTGCTTTTTTGGTTCGAATTTGCTCGAAAATTTCAGGATACTTGGCCTCTATATAAGGATAAAGCTCAGCTTCAAATTTTGTAACGGCTACGGTCGGAATATCGTCTAGATAGCCTTTTGTGCCAGCGAAGATAATAACGACTTGTTTCTCAACGGCAAGCGGGCTATAAGGAGGCTGTTTTAGCACCTCGACCATCCTTTGACCTCGCTCAAGCTGTTTTCTCGAGCTTTCGTCAAGGTCGCTCGCAAACTGTGCAAACGCCTGAAGCTCGCGGTATTGCGCAAGGTCAAGTCTTAATGTTCCAGAAACTTGCTTGGTCGCTTTTATCTGGGCCGCACCGCCGACGCGAGAAACCGAAAGACCGACATTGATCGCAGGGCGAATACCTGAGTTAAATAAGTCAGACTCAAGGAAAATTTGACCGTCGGTGATAGAAATAACGTTTGTTGGAATATACGCCGAAACGTCGCCAGCTTGCGTCTCGATAATAGGAAGAGCCGTTAGAGAACCCGCTCCTAGCTTATCGTTTAGTTTAGATGCGCGCTCTAGCAAGCGAGAGTGTAGGTAGAAAACGTCGCCTGGATAAGCTTCGCGGCCCGGCGGTCTGCGAAGAATCAAGCTCATTTCGCGGTATGCGACGGCGTGCTTTGAAAGATCGTCATAGATGATTAGGGCATGGCGAGAATTATCTCTAAAATATTCGCCCATAGTTACGCCCGCATAAGGAGCTAGGTACTGAAGCGCAGCAGCGTCGGAAGCGCCTGCATTTACCACGATAGTGTACTCCATAGCACCGTACTCTTCGAGTTTTTTAACAACTTGCGCGACTGTTGATTGTTTTTGTCCGATCGCGACGTAGATACAAATAACGTCTTGACCTTTTTGGTTGATGATGGTATCTATAGCAACTGTAGTTTTACCAGTTTGGCGGTCGCCGATGATGAGCTCGCGTTGTCCGCGACCGATCGGCACTAGCGCGTCGATAGCCTTGATGCCCGTTTGAAGCGGCTCGTGAACGCTCTTTCTAGCCATGATACCTTTTGCTTTTTCCTCGACAAATCTAGTCTCGCTAGCTTCAATCGGGCCTTTAGCGTCTATCGGCTCGCCGAGTGAATTTACGACGCGGCCTATCAAAGCATCGCCCACAGGAACGCGTAAAAGCTTAGCTAGGCGTTTTACACTCGAACCCTCTTTGATACCGTCTGTTTTGCCCAAAATAACGATACCGACACTGCTTTCCTCAAGGTTTAGAGCCATGCCTTTTTCGCCATTCTCAAACTCGACCATCTCACCGGCCATAACGTTTTTTAGGCCGTAAACGTTAGCAACGCCGTCGGCTACGGATATAACTTTGCCCGTTTCGTTCACATCGACGTTAAGGCTGAAATTTTCAATCCTTTCCTTGATGATGGCGCTGATTTCATCTGCTTTTATTTTTGCACTCACGCTTTTTCTCCTTTATATTGCTTTTAATATGTATTCGCTCATTTGGGCTTTTAGCCTATCTACCGAAAAGCTAGCCTCCACGCCCAAATCGTCTAGTTCAATCTTGATACCGTTGTAGTCGCTTTTTACCGGCTCTAAAATGATTTTTGCATTAAATCTCTTAGAAAAGCTGCTTTCGAGCTCTGAAATTTGAGCCTGGCTGATCTGCGAGCCGCCGTAAATTTTGCCGTAAAAAACATTATCCATTTTTGATTTTTGCGCTAAAAGCTCTGAAACGATATTAGGCAAAATATCAAGTCTTTTATTTTCGCCGAGTAGTTTTATGAAATTTACAAATTTCTGATCCGCCTCACCGACTAAAGATAGAACAAAATCAGCTTTTTGACTATTTTTTAAATTCGGCGAAACGATGATATTTTGAAATTTTTCATTTGCAAATGCGTTTGCGATCTCTTGTAGCTTGGCGGTAAAGCTATTAAACTCATCTTTGCTAAGGTCGCTAACTAGGGCTTTTACGTATTTTTTTGCGATAAGTTCTTTCATTAGCCGACCCTTTTAAGCATGATATTGATAAGCTCGCTTTGATCCATTTTGACGCTGTCGCTTACAAAAATTTCGTTTAAAATTTCACCCACGACGGACTTAACCATGCGTCTTTTTTCAAATTCTTTTTGATCTTGGAAGCTTTTTTCCAGATTTGCAACCTCTTGTCTAGTCTCTTCTTTGATGCGTTCAGAGATCAAAACGGCCTCTTTTCTAGCGGTTTCTATTAGGCTGGCGGCATTTGCTTTAGCCTCTTCTACGCGTCTTAGAGCATCGTCTTTTTTGGCTTTTGAGTCTTTTAGTTTTTGCTCGATATTATCAAGTCTTGCCGCGATACCGACGATTCTTCCCTTGTAGGCGTTCTTGATAGGGTTTGCTATGAAATAATACAAAATTGCGGCAAAAACGATAAAGTTTATCGTTCTAGGTACGATGTCGTATCCGCCGTCCGCCATCAAAACAAAAGGACATAATAAAAGTAAAATTTTGCTTTTCATATTAAATCCTTGCGAGTTTTGCTTTTAAAGCAGCTTGAAGTTCAGGCAATTTTTGCTGTAAATCAGCTCTAAAATCGGTCTTTTGAGCGTTTAAATTTTGGATAAATGCGTCATAATCGGCCTCCAAAACTCCGCGCTTTTCGCTGACTATCTTAGCGGCCGCGTCTTTTGCGACATTGATAGCCTCTTGCTTTATTTTGCCCGCCTCGCTTCTTGCAGCGGCTATGAGCTGTTCTATCTGCGCTTCGTACACGCCAAGATCGCTCGTATTTTTACTAGCGCTCTCTTCGTCGTTTTTTATCGCATCGTTTCTAGCGTCTATAAATTTAAGTAGAGGCTTGTAAAGGATGGAATTTAAAACGGCGATAAGCCCTAGAAAAATAACTGCCGTTAGGACGACTAGCGGCAAATTAATTTCCAACATCAAATCTCCTTAAAGTTTAATATTTTCTTAAGCATAATAAAATCGTGCTTATTTTACAAAAAAAAAGGATAAAACAAGCTAAATTTAAACAATTATTTTATTTTATCTTGTTTATTAGCCTATCGATATCAGCTACATCATCAAACTCGATAGTGATTTTTTTGCCTTTTATCTTAACCGGTACGTCAAATTTAGAAAAAATCTCTTTTAAATTTGCAAGTCTTTCTAGATATCTTTCGTCTAACTTAAGCGCTGTTTTAGGCGGCAATTTATTTTTTAAATTTTTTACCAAATTTTCCGTCTCGCGCACGCTAAGGCGCTGCCCGATGATAGTATCGACCGCTGTTTTTTCGTCGTTTGGCTCAAGACCTACGATGACTTTGGCATGCCCTTGCGTTAGTTTGCCTTCTTTTATATACTCTTGCGTCACGGCGCTAAGGCTCAAAAGTCTCATCGTATTTGTTATCTGAACTCTGCTTTTGTGGATGATGTTTGCGAGCCCGTCCTGCGTAATTTTATATTCGTCTATGAGCTCTCTATAAGAATTTGCAAGCTCGATCGGATTTAGGTCCTCTCTTTGGATATTTTCTATGAGCGCTAACTCGCGCAAGCTTTGGCTCTCGATATCGGCGACTATGGCCTTTATCTTGCTTTCGCCTAGCATCTTAGTCGCGCGAAATCTCCTCTCGCCCGCGATCAGCATATATCCGCCGTCTTTTTCTATGACGATGATGGGCTGTATAAGTCCGTGCCTTTTGATACTTTCGCTAAGCTCCCTTAGTGCAGTTTCGTCGAAATTTTTACGCGGCTGATACGGGTTTTCGACGATTAGGTCCAAGTCGATATCTTTTACCATATCGCTGTTGCCCTCGTTTAACTCAGCTTTGTACGCAAGCTCCACATCGCCCAAAATTGCCTCTAGTCCGCGCCCTAGTCCTCCCTTTTTAGCCATCTTTTATCCTAAAATACAGCAAGCTAAATTTTGATACGCTACCGAACCGGGTGATTTTATATCGTATAAAATCACCGGCTTACCAAAGCTAGGACTTTCGGCGAGCTTTACGTTTCTAGGCACTATAACAAAGCCGTCGTCGGTCTCTTTGCTCTTAAAAAGCTTATCTTCAAAATGCTGCTTTAAATTTGCGACGGTTTCTTTTGCTAGGTTATTTTGCGAGCTGTACATAGTCGGCAAAAAGCCTTTTATCGTTAGTTTTTTATTAATCGTTTTTTTGATTATTTTCACGGTATTTAATATCTGCGCCAAACCCTCTAGCGCGTAAAATTCGCACTGTATCGGGATGATCACGCTATCGCTAGCACTTAGCGCGTTTACGGTGATGCTACCTAGAGCCGGAGGGCTATCGATGATGATAAAATCATACTGCCCTTCGACCTCTTCGATCTTGCTTTTTAGGATTTTTTGATAGTCTTTATTTTGCTCGCTTAGTTCTTGCTCTATACCCACGAGACCGATGTTTGAAGGCGCTAGAAAAAGCGTCGGTATCTCGGTTTTTAGCACGATTTGCGAGAGTTTTTTACGACCCGTTAGAACGTGATAGATATTGTACTCGTAATCGTTTCTGCTAAAGCCCATTCCCGTCGTCGCGTTCGCCTGCGGATCGATATCGATGAGTAAAACTTTTTTTTCGGCGACGGCTAAGGATGCGGCTAAATTTACCGCCGTAGTCGTCTTTCCGACGCCGCCTTTTTGATTTGCTATGGTTATAACTTCACACATATTTTTTTCCAGATTTTATTTTGATTTATTTTACAAAAAACTTACTTTGTATAAGTTTAGTTTGCGCTTTAAATTTTCTGAAAGATTTTTGCGGCGTATATGCCTATCGTTTGTTTAAAATTTAATAAATCTACCTAAGAGAAAAAACTCTTCGTCCGCCTATATCCAAAGAGCCGTCTGGTAGGAGTTTAGCGTCTTTGAGCGCGACTTCTTCACCCTCAAAGTGCGTGATAAATTCTCTTGATTTTTCAAATTCGCCCTCAAATTTTTTAAAAACTTCCGCCCAAGACGGAGCCGTTTGTAGCCTCTTGCAAAACTCTCCTACCGCGGCGCTAGGACTCACATCTATATCTAAAATTCCAGCATTCTCGGGCGCATTTTTTAGATTTATACCCATGCCGCAAACGTAAATTTCACCGACCCTCGTCGTCAAGGTTCCGCCGATTTTTTTATCGCCGACGTAAAAGTCGTTCGGCCATTTTAGCCAGATCTTCGAGCCGCGAGCCGCGAGCACTTCGCGCATTATCACCGAAAAGTAAATCGACGCCGACTCGCCTTTTAGATCGCCGGGTAGCGCCGTCTCGCTCATGCAAAATGAAAAAAACAGATTGCCCTCCAGCCCGCTCCACGTATTGTTTCTACTGCCCACACCCTGCGTCTGCTCTTTTGCCACTAGCGCAAAAGGCGGCCGTATTTCGCTGTTTCGCAGTCCTTCGACCAAAACTTTTTGCGTAGAGGGGACGCTATCTGCAAACTCTATTCTCAAATTTTATTCCTTTTTAAATTTTGGTTCATTTTACATTGCGAGTGCATTCGCATCGCTAAATTTACAAGACAAACTTCGCTCGGCTCAAATTTACGACACTATATCGCCGATGCCAAGGCGCTTGCCGTTTAGATAGGCGCTAGCGTCCACCGGCTTTTTGCCCGGCTCTTGCACGGTCTCTAAACATAAAGCGCCTCCTCCTCCGCACGCGACGTAAATGTAATATTTGCCGTCAAATATGATTTCGCCGGGCTTACGGCGCTCGTCTTCGCGCCCGCAGAGATATTTTAGATCCAAAATTTTTAGCCCGCTAGCTAGATAGATCCCGGGCCAGGGCGTTAGCGCGCGAAATTTATTATAAATTTGCCGTGCGCTTTCCTCAAAGCTAAAAAGTCCGTCTGATTTTGCGATTTTTTTGCAGTGCGTAGCCTGCGCGTCATCTTGCTTTAGCGGCGTTAAATTTGCAAAATTTAGCAGCACTCGCACGATCAGCTCGCCCGCTAGATCACCCAGTTCGTCAAACAGCTGCGCGGCTGTCTTGTCTTCGCAAGGCGTATAGATAAAATCAAGCATATCGCCCGTATCAAGCCCCGCATCCATCAGCATCGCCGTAACGCCGGTCTGCTTTTCGCCAGCCAAGATCGCGCTTTGAATGGGGCTTGCGCCGCGGTATTTAGGCAGGATCGAGGCGTGCAAATTTATACAAGGCGCGATATTAAGCACGCTTTGCGGCAAAATTTTACCGTATGCGGCAACCACGATAAAATCAGGCTTTAGCTCTTTTATCTGCGCTGCGACCGCCTCGTCTTTTAAACTCGCAGGCTGAAAGATCGGCACGGCGGGCAGATACTGCTGCGCGTAAGTTTTCACCTCGCTTGGAGTTAAAATTTGCTTCCTGCCGACGGGTTTATCAGGCTGCGTAAATACGGCCGCGATCTCAAATTTTGCCTCGGCAAGTGCGCGTAAAATTTTAGCCGCATACTCGGGAGTGCCCATAAAAACTATATTCATTCTTTTCCTTTAGATTTAGCCAAATCGCGGCGCGAGCGATCACGCGGGTGCCAAC
>CAUPYN010000062.1:0-10067 GCA_963515575.1 uncultured Campylobacter sp. | reverse complement strand
AAGATAGAACACATAGTTCATCGAGGGAGAAAATTTCTAGCTCATTTAAAGGCGCACAAGAGATGAGCCGCTTCAAGAAAAATCAAGCCGTTAAGGATAAAAGAAACCGAGTATCTGCGTTGCCGCCTTTTCTTCTATGTATGGGATTATGTAGCTTGGCGAATAAAGATTTTGGCCGCTTTCGATCTCGAGATTGGTTCTTTGTTCGCTGCCGTTTGCGCGGATCATCACGCTGATAAAGGCTCTGTAAAGATAATAATCCGTCCTGTCGTAAAAATCGTCGTCAAACGGATCGCCAAAAAGCATGCCAAAGCCCATACTTCGCGCGCGCCCGTAGCTGCCCCAGCCGTAGCCCATGTTCATATACGCGCGCGGGCGTTCGCGTCGCTCAAGACGCTGCAAACTCGCAAAATCGCCCATTATCACGATATCGGCGCTCTTTTGATCCATGCTTTGGGTAAAGCCGTTTTGCAGTAGCTTATTTCGCACGGTGTTTTCTAGCGTGTTTGCGTAGCCCGAGGAGTTTTTAAAATAAACATAAACGCTACGAGAGGCTTTTTTTACGTCGCCGTTAGTGATAAAAATAGGCACCGTGCTTCTAGCGTAAAGCTCGGGTGTGCGGGGCTCGCCGCAGCCTACGAAAAAAATCGCAAATAGTAAAATAGAGAAAATTTTTAGTTTCATTTCACGTCTCCTCGCTCAAATTTGCCCGCCGCAAATTTAACGCGGACGGGCCAAATTTAGGATCAAATTTAAGCGTATTTTACTACTAAATCTTTACGTTTGAGTAAATTTATAATACCAACTTGATCTCGTTTTCAAGAGTAGCTTTTGGAGTAAGCCCGATGAAGCGCTTTTTGAGATTGCCCTCGCCATCAAAGACGAAAATTGCAGGCACGCCCATCACGCCGCCCACTGCCTTGCTGAAATAATCGACCGAAATTTTATCGCTAATGACGTCGTAGGCGATGCCGTGGTGCTTCACCATGTCGATATCTTTATCAAAGCCAAGGCTGGGTCCAAATATCCCGTAAACGCCGAATTTGTCCTTAAGCTCGGAGTAAATTTCATTTACGATCGGAGCTTGCGCTACGCAGGCGCCGCAGGATGTGCCAAAGAAAAAGAGCATATAGGGCTTGCCGTCTGTTTTAAGCCGCCTGCCCTCGGGAAAATAGTGCGTATCGACGCCCTTTGGCGAGTTTAGGCTAATGTGGTGTTTATCAAAGCCGCTATTTCCGCAGCCCGCTATCATCGCCGCCGCAAAGACTAATAATATATATTTTTTTATCATAATTCTCCCAAATTTAAGCCGTCGCAAAGGCGGTTTGACCCTTTGGCTCGCTCGCTAGCCTCTCGCATGCCTGAGCACGCTCGCCGTCGCTCACGTAGTGAATATTTTCCATCTTGCCGTGCCTTAGATAGACGATCTTATCGCCAAACTGCCCAAGATCCGGGTTGTGCGTGATGAGCAGGATCGTTTTGCCCTCGCTTCGCAGCTTTTGAAACAGCTCCAAAACTACGCGCTCGTTTGCTTCATCGAGGTTGCCCGTCGGCTCGTCGGCTATCAAGATATCAGGATCGTTTATGAGGGCGCGCGCGATGCACAGACGCTGCTGCTCGCCGCCGCTAAGCTGACTCGGACGGTGATCTAGCCTGTGTCCTAGTCCAACCCGCTCGAGCGCCTTTTTAGCGTCCTCTTCATCCACGCTGCTGTGATAGTACTGCGCTATCATCACGTTTTCGACGCAGTTTAGGTAGGGGATAAGGTGAAACTGCTGAAATATCAGCCCGATCTTTTCGCGGCGAAATTTGAGCGTCTCCTCGTCGCTAAGCCTACTAGCGTCGTCTCCGCCTAGCATGTACGTGCCTGCGGTTGGCTCGTCCATCAGCGAGAGTATATTTACCAGCGTACTTTTGCCGCTACCGCTTGGACCCATTATGCTGACCCACTCGCCGGAGTTTACGTCAAATGTAATGCTCTCTAGCGCCCTTACTTCGCCAAATCTTTTTTCTATCCCGTTTAATCTTATCGCGTACTGCATATTATTCTCCTCTTAAAATATCGGCCATCTTGTTTTCTAGCGCCCGTTTGATCGGATAGATCGAGGCCACGCCCGCAAAAACGAGCGAGATAACCATCGCTATCGGTATACTCATAAATCTAAAATCTATGCTCGAATCAAAAATCGCGTAGCCTAAAATTTGCGCTAAGCCGTAGCCTAAAATAGCGCCCGCCAAAGCCGCCGCAAATGCCGTGACGAAGGTCTCGACGCCAAATAAATTTAACACGTTTTTCTTGCTAGCTCCAAGCGCTCTAAGCAGCGCGATCTCCTTTGAGCGCGAGAATAAAATCGCGCTTAGCGTCGTGTTTACGCACATAGAAGTGATGAGCAAAATGACAAAGCTAACAAGCGCCATCAAAAGCTTAATCTTATCCAAAATTAGGCCCTCTGATTTTGAAATTTTAGCCACGGGTTTGACGGAAATTTGCTCGTCGCTAAGGCTCTTGCCAAGCTCGCTGATGTAGTCAAATTTGCCCGTTACTACGGCTTCTGCATAGTTTAGCGTATTTGGCTCGTTTGCTATCTTTTGAGCTAGAGGTAGCGAGATGATGAGCAGCGAGTCCTCCTTGTCGCCGTCTTGCACGATACCGCGGATTTTTACCTTTTCGCCCGAATTCGCGCCGATTTGTCTTACTTCGATCGTGTCGCCGACCTTAAAGCCGCTTTGTTTGGCTAGATCGGTGCCGATTAGCGCGTTTCTCTCGTCAAAATCAAGCGTTATGCCTTGCCCCTCTTTAACCTCCAAAAACGGCTTAACCTGCGTTAGGTCGCTAAATTTGACGCCCATAGCGATCGCGGTCGTTGGGCCTATGTTTACCTGCGTGAAAAGATATCCGCTCTGCCCGATTAGCTTGTCGCTTGGGATTTTGGCGATCTTTTCGTTAAATTTAGCCTCGTCTATTGCGTCGCTAACGGGGTCTGCGGGAGCGAAAACCACGTTAGCACCGTAGCTTTTTAGCTCCTTGGTTACTTTTGAGTCGATATCTAGATATACGTTTACAAAAGCCGCCGTCACGCACGCGCCAAGCAAGATAGAGACGATGATGACGCCCACTCTAGCCGCGCCAAAGCGCAAGCTTTTAAAGATAACGTTATAAAAAAAGCCCTTATTTGCGATCATATAGCACCTCCGCAGGCAAGAGTTTAACTACGCTTCTCATCGGCACGAGCGAGCCCGCGATCGAGATAAGAAGCGCAAAAGCGATACTAAGCGGAAGCACGATCCACGCGATGCCGATACCGTAGCCAAAGATACTGTAAGCGATTATGTAACTTAACGCGTAGCCCAAAAACGCTCCCAAAATGCCCGCAAAAAACGCCACAACTAGGCTTTCGCTCGCAAAAAGGGCGTAAATTTCAAAGTTGCTCGCGCCTATGGCTTTTAGCAGACCGATCTCTTTTTTGCGTCTGTAAATTTCGCTGGTCATCAGCGATGTAATGCCGATAGAGGAGACCGCAAGCGCGATGATGCTAACGATACCCATTAGGCTTTGGATTTTTTTCACGATATTACTCTCTGCGTCGCTTACCTGCATCATCGCCTTGGCCGCTACGCCCGCGTAGTTCTCCTCGATCTGATAGGCTATGGAGCTAACGTAGGCCGAGCAGTACCACATATCGTATTCGGCGCTATCTAGGTTGTCTAGATTTCGCCTGGCCTTGACGGAGAGGTCGTTTTCTGGGATCGTCATCGCTGAAACCTCGGCTTTTGAGTACTGCCCGGGCTTGCCTAAAAGCTCCTGGGCGAGCTTTAGCGAGGTTACGATTTTATAGCTTTCTTCGCCGGCTCCTTTTAGCACGCCCGCGATTTTTACGCTACGACCGTTTAAATTTAGCTCGCCGCCGACGCTCAAATTTCGCTTCGCGGCTAAATTTTCGCCTACGAGTACGTTTTGCATATCGTCATCTTCTATCCATTTGCCATCGACCGCCCAAAAGCCAAATAGCGTTTTCACGCCCGTTTTAAACTCGGGCTCGTCGGCCACGTTTGCAAATTTATCAAACCAAGTGCCAGTGATTTGGTATTTTTCGCCGCTAGCGTCTTTTACCTCGCCGTTTAAAAACGGCGCAAACGCCACGATGTTATTTCGCCAAAAAATTTCCTTTACCTTATGCAAATCCTCTTCATTTAGGTAGTTTTGCGATTTTAGCGGAGTGAAATTTTTGCCCTCGATCTCGATAGCTAGCGCTTCGCCTTTTGGCAAGACGACGATGTTTGAGCCGTAGCCGCGCAGCTCGCTAGCGATCTGATCGCCGATTTTTAGCGTGATATTTAGCATACAAGCGATCAAAACCGTCGCCAAAAGTATGGTGATAAAGGCCATTCCTTTTTGCACCTTCGAGCCGGTGATCGAGCTTTTTATGAGCCTTAGTTGCATATTTTTCATTTTAAAGTCCCGTTTATATCGACGTATTTTTCAGGGTTGGCTTCAAATTCCGCCTGAGTTTTTTCGTTTTCAAAGAAATACGTCCTGTTGTAGTATAAATAAGATTTCGAGCCGATGTTGCTTACTTTTTTGCGGCTTACCGGATCTAGCACCGTTTTTTCGACGACTTTTGAGAAGTAGTTCGCGCCGCTTTGGATAGTATCTAGCGTCACGGTCACGAATTTGCCGTCAAATTCAAACGGCATAGGTATCGGGTTGCAGCCGCCCTCTTTGCCGACTGACGGCAAGAAAATGCGCACGTTGCACGAGATACATATGAGATCGCCGCCTTTTTTGACGTAGCCCATGTCGCCGCATATCGCGCACGCGTCAAAGACGATGATCGGCGAAGCGCGGTCGGCGAAGCGGTTTAAGAGGAAAAACCTTATCTCCCTGCCCTCGTCGTTTATGTATGCGTAGCGGTGAAGTTCATTGTCGGCTAGCTCTTGGACGTCGAATTTAAACTCGTTGTTTACGGGTTCTACTACGATAGGATCTGAGATCTCAGGCGGTTTAGATGCGTGCAGGTCGTAGTAGAGTCCGAAAATCAGAGCCGTAACGACGATAGCTATGCTGCTTTTTGAGTTTGCCGCCATGAAATTTCTAGCCGCGTTGTTAAATCTAAATTTATTTGAGCCCACGACTGATTTTACCAGCGGAGCTGGGCGTTTTTTGAAATTTATAACCGCCAAAACCAAAACTAAAAAGATGAAAAAATACTGCGCAAACGTCGTATAATAAATGCCCTTAGCCACGAGCGAGAGCGCCCACGGATACGTAGGTATCATGCCCGCCCGCATAAACTCGAGCCCCGTGTTTGAAATAGCCTGCACTATCAAAACCGCAAGTAAAAGAAGCGAAAACGTCCGTAAGACGTGCTTGCATAGGCACTCTTTTAAATTTGAAACGACGAAAAATAAAATCAGTAAAAGCAAAAACGCAAATATCATCAAAAATAGGCTGATGATAGACTGCGTATCAAGTAGCTCGCCGGCAAATACCGGAAAATTCGCGCTAGCGTGAGCGTACGTGAGGCCGTAGCCCGCACCGAGAGCGAAAAACGTTATCATCTTTGCAGGGTTAAATTTGATAAAAATCCAAAGCGCGCTAACTAGCAAAAATACCAAAGTAGCTGCGTCAAACACCATTTTCACGCCGGCGTCGTGAAGCGTGAGTCTAGCGATCTTAAAAACGACTATGCCCACTGCGATACCCAAAACCGAGGGTAAAAACAGCGCTTTTAGGCTCTTTTTGTCGTTGTTTAACGCTGCAAAAAGGACAAATCCCAGTAACGATGAGATAACTTGGACGAAATATATAGACATGATTAGCCCTAAAATTTGAGAATTTAAGTAAAATTTAGAGCGGGCTTGGCCGCTCTAAGCCCGAATTATTTAGCAGGCGCTCCAGTGTATTGGAATTTATAAGTCGTAGTGAAAGGCTCAAACCATTTACCTACGCCTGTTTCTTTATCCGCATGGCGACCGAAGCCTTGTTTTTCAGGATTTTCTATATGAAATTTTAGCTCGTAGTTGCCCACGCCCGTATCCATTTTTAGGTTGGCTCCGTAGTGAGGGCCGTCTTGAGCGACCATAGGCATAAACGTGCCTTTTTTAACTTTACCGTTATCTAGGTTTTTTAGCTCGTAATTAACTTTTAGATAAGGAATCCACTCGCCGGCCGCAAAACCGTTTTTGTTTCCCTCGATAGCGTGGATGTCGGCCTCTAGGTGGATGTCGGCTTTGCTCGGAGCTAGGTCGATACCCTTTGGCTCCATGTCGATCGGCTCTAGATAAACAGCAGCTATCTCCATGCCGTTGATCTCTACCGGATCGCCGATAGGAAACTCGCCTGCTAGGGCAACTGAAGCAGCAAGGCTGAATGCCAAAGCTGTTTTAACGAATTTGTTCATGTTCTCTCCTTTAATTGGTTTGTAAATTTATTTTTAAGCTTTGCGGCAACCCGCGAAAGCTAGAAACGTCAAATTTAAGCCTCTTTGGCTTGCTTGTTTTTCATTATGATCACGCCGATGATTAGCGCCGCTACCATGATAGCCTGCGGTATCAAGCTCTCGTAATACGGATAAATGCCCAACCACTCGATAGTAGGGAAGCCTTCGATCTTAGTCGGAACGAAAATTTTACCCTCGACGAACTCCATGAGCCCCTTGCCCACAAACACGATCGACATATAAAAGATGATCGCCGAAGTAACCAAGAAAAACGGTTTGATCGGGATTTTGATAGCAAAAACTTTAAACACGTAGTAAGTAACTAGCAAGACGACTAGCCCCACTACAAATCCCAGCGCTATCATCGAGTAACCTGCGCTATCTTTAGCGTCGAAAATCAGCGCCTGATAGAAAAGTACGGTCTCCGCGCCCTCTCTAAATACGGCTAAAAATACCGTCCACCAAAGCGCCTTAGCAGAACCAGCCGATATCGACTCGCTGACGTGACTTTGGATATATTTGCTCCATTTTTTCGCGCCTGCGTTTGAAAGCAGCCAAAAACCTACGTAAAAGAGCAGTCCCACGGCGATAAGCATTACCGCGCCCTCCATCACCTCTCTTTTTTGACCTGCAGCGCCGGCAAATATCAAATTCATAATCCACGCCATAACAAAGCTTAGCACGACCGCTACGCCAAGCGAGCTGTAAACGATACTCATGCGCTTTTCGTTGCCGGTTTTTAGCAGATACGCCACGACGGCCGCTACGATGATAAGCGCCTCAAATCCCTCGCGCAGTATGACCGTAAGCGCGTAAACAAATAGCGCCCAAGGCGAGCTACTGCCGCTTGTTTTTTCTAGCGCAGCGTCTAAATTTGCACCTAGATTATCGGCTGCTTGCTGGAGTCTCTCGACGCTCACGCCCGCTTTCATCAGCGCGACTACTTCGCCGAAATTTCCTTCTATCTTAGTTTTTAGACCGACGTCTATCGCGCCTACTTTATTTTCCATGCCGCTACCTTCGAACTCGTCGAAGTAAATATCCTGCGCATCGCTCATAGCTTTATCTACGTCTTTTACGGCGTAAAGTTTGATCGCATCGGCGATTTTTGCCTTTATGTTGGCAACGACGGGCGCAAAATCAGTAGCCGCGTCATCCTCGGCGCTATCAGGCAAAACTACGTTGGTAGCTAGCGAGCCCGAGTCCATAGGTAGCTTGGCGACGTTTTCGTATATCAGCGCATCAAGCTCTTCCAAATTTGACTTTAGTACGTCGGCGGCTACATCGTTGTTTATCGCTATTATCGCCGAACCCATGCGTTTTTGGATGTCGCCGTCGATACCCTGACCGCCGTCTATAAATCTACGGATAGCCTCTTCTAACTTCGTGTTGCGATATAGCTCAAATTTGGCTTTGTTGTTTATCTGCTGTTTTGCTGCGTCTTTATCGCCCTTTTCGTAAGCCGCGCCCGCAGCGCTAAGGGCTGTTTTTATGTCGTTATAAACCACTTGCCAGTGCGGCTCTATAGCGGCGATACTTGCAGGCTGAGCCGTAGTTTGGCTAGCTTCGGGTGCTTTAGCTGTCTGCGCGGCGTCTGCGTTTTTAGGATCTGAGTACTCGCCGACTAGCTTATGTCCGGTGTTTATAACCGGCAAAACCTCATCCATTTCTTTATTTAGATCGTCCATTATGGCTTGTATCTCTTCTACCGATTTTTTGGCGATGATGGCTTTGCGGATTTTGCCGAATTTAGACTCCATCGAGTAGGCTTTTTTCTGCCCCAAATTTACCCTGATCGCCGCTTCGATATTTTCAAAATGTCCAAAATACGCATTTTGCGTAGCGGTTTTGGCTTCGTCGATCTTGCCCTCTTTATACTGCTGCATGATACTTACGAATGAATCTTTTATACTCTGTATCTCAGGCGTGTAGTCCGTATCCGCTGCATTTAGCGCAAATGGGATAAATAAAGCGAATATAAATCTCAAAATTTTAGTCATAAAAACTCCAAAAAGATATGTTTCGTGTGCGTATTCTATCATTAAAAAACTTTAGCGAAAATAAAAACGGCTATCAAGTACCTATAGTATCAACAAGCTTTTTTTTTGATTATCAAATCTCTTTAAATTTTGATTTTGGCGAGTAGGAAAGTAACTAAATTTTAAAAATTTGAGATAATTAGAAAAGAAATTTAGGAGCGAGATCGCTCCTAAATTTATTACGGCATCGCGACGGCTTGTCTTAGCATAACGCGCTTGCGAAATACGTTTGAAACCTCGGCCGCGTCGCCCACAAGTAGAGCGTTTGTAGCGCAAACGGCGGCGCACATCGGCACTTTGCCCTCAGACATTCTGTTTTGTCCGTATAGCTCTCGCTCCTCGTGAGAGTTCGTCTCCTCCGGTCCTCCGGCACACATAGTACATTTATCCATAGAACCTTTGACGCCAAACGCCCCGTCTCTAGGAAACTGCGGCGCGCCAAACGGACACGCATAGAGGCAGTATCCGCAGCCTATGCATTTATTTTTATCGTGAAGCACGATACCGTCGGCTCTGATGTAAAAACAATCCACCGGACAAACCTGTTCACAAGGAGCGTCGGTGCAGTGCTGGCAAGCTATCGTAGTAGATAGCTCTTTGCCCTCTATGCCGTCAAAAAGCGTGATAACCTTGCGGCGATATAGTCCCACAGGTAGCTCATGCGCAGAGGAACAAGCGACCTGACACCCAAAGCAGCTGATACATCTGTTCGTATCTACGAAAAATTTCATTCTTGCCATCTTTATGCTCCCTCTTTACCTTGCGCATTGTTTTCGCCGTATTCGTGGAAGAAGGTCTTAAAGCCCTCTCCGTCTGCTTTTTCTATCCTACATAGACCGGCGTTAAACTCTGAAATTTGAGTTACCGGATCAAAGCCGTAGTTGGTTACGGTGTTAAAGCTTTCGCCTATAGTATAAGGTTTGGTGCCCTCTGGATAGCGGTCTTCTAGGCTAACGCCTTGCATAACTCCGGCGAAGTTATACGGCATACAAATTCTATCCGGAGTTACCATATAGCTGTGGTAGCAACGGACTTTGATCTTAGTGCCTTGCGGAGAGTGTATCCACATCATGTCGCGATCTTGGATACCGTACTTTAAGGCAAGCTCAGGGTGAACGTTAGCAAACATCTCAGGCGTTATCGCCGCTAGATATTTACTGGTTCGCTCTATCATTCCAGCACCGCTTAAATTTACTACGCGCTGCGTACTAAACACGATAGGGAATTCCTTGCTCCAGTCTTTTGCCTGCTGCTCGGTTTTAAATTTAGTCTCTACGCGGAAATTTCTAGCCTGATCGTCAAAGGTCGGATATTTTTGCACCAAATCCCAGCGCGGAGAGTGGATAGGCTCGCGGTGTTTAGGGATCGGATCTAGGAATTCCCAAACGATCATTCTAGCTCTTGCGTTACCGTAAGGCACTACGCCTTTTTCGCGGCATTTTTCTAGGATAAGTCCGCTATAGTCCATGCTCCAGCTAGCGCCCATTTTGGCTTTTTCTTCTTCGCTTAGCATGATGCCTAGTACTTTTTCGATATTTTCTTTGGTTATTTGCGGATAGCCGCCTTTTACCTGCGAGCCGACTAAGGT
>CAUPYN010000061.1:0-10073 GCA_963515575.1 uncultured Campylobacter sp. | reverse complement strand
CGTCAAAGGTAAATTTGCCAAAGCGAGCTTAAATTTAACGACAAACGAAGCAAATTTAAGCGGATTTTCAACGGGCAAATTTAACGAAAGCGACTCAGGGGGCCTACAAAGCTCAAATTTAACGCAGATAAAAACCGTCGATATCCACTCGCATTTGCTTAGCGCGGATGTAAAATTCGACCGATTTTACGACAAACTCGCACTCGCGTTTTTTGCTAAAAAATTTGACATAAACAGGCGCGAGCTTATAAAAAACGGCTTTGAGGGTTACAAAAGCAACTTCGCGCGGCTGATTAAAAGCTCAAATTTCGTCCAAAAATCCGTGGTTTTCGGCGTCGATGCGAAATTTGACGAAGGTGGAAATCTCGTGCACAAGGACAAAACCGTCTGCGCCTCAAACGAGGAAGTTTTCGCCTTTTACGAGCAAAATCCAAACGAGGTCGTGCCGTTTTTTAGCGTAAATCCAAACCGCAAAGACGCGCTAAATTTGATCGAAAAATACCAAAAAATGGGTTTTAAGGGCGGCAAGCTGCTACACTCGTACTGGGAGACGGATCTAAACGACAAGCGCTACGAGCCCTATTTTAGGCTACTTAGCGAGCTTGGGCTACCGCTTGTTATCCACGTGGGCGACGAAAACTCGCTGGCGTCAAACAAGGCGCTTGAGAGCATCGAGCAGCTAAAATCCCCGTTAAATCTTGGTTGCCGCATCGTTTGTGCTCACATGGGCGCCTCAAGCAACGGCGTTTTGTCCATGTTTTCGCGCGATCCGGAGAAACTGGGCGCCAACTACTTCACGCTACTTGGCTGGCTGCGCGAATTTGACGGGCTTTACGCCGACGTTTCGGCGCTACTTTGCATAAACAAGGCCCGCATCCTGCCGCATCTAAAAACCCAAACGCAAATCCACGATAAAATTCTTTTTGGCACCGATTTTCCCGTACCTTTTAGCGTGATTTTAAGCAGCTACGACCTGCCGTTTTGCAAGCGTCTCACTCTAAACCGTATCCAAAATCCGCTCGATCGCTACGTACGCGCGATGAGTTTGTATTTTGGCGAGGATTCGCCGATTTTTAGTAACTATAAAAAGATTTTGGGAGATATTTAGGAGCATATTTGACGATCGGCGCGCGAAATTTGCAAATTTTAGGGTAGCGGCTAAAATTTAAAGCCAAAATCCTAAATTTTAAAAGCAACTTCTACGGCGACGTTAAATTTGCGCGCTTTAAGCAAAGCAAACTCGCGCAAAAACAAACTAACTCCGTCTTTTGCGCCTTGCTTTTTTCGTCCGTTTGGGATACGAGTCGTCGTCTTTGTCAAAATCCTTATCCCTAAGCATCCAATAAATCGCCGCAAAAATTACGCCAAACAACAAAAACTCCGTAAGATAGTGCGACCCGCTACCTCGCAGTATGAGAAAGCATGCGATAAGGCCGCCAAGATACGAATACGATACCTTGCCCAAAAAGTTTCCAAACTTAACAAAGCCCAAATTTAAAGCCGCCGAACCCAGCACAAATACTATAATCCCGTAAAACAATCCCATTATAAAAATATAGCCCGGATCGGGAACGTAGGCTTCGTCGCTTTGCTCTATATCAAATTCTATCATCTTACGCCTAAAGGCCGTGCTCTGCACGGACTCATCGTCAAAACTAGGGTCGCTGCTAAGTATTTTACCTGCTAGATCTATGCTTTGCTCGGGCGTCCTTCCCGAAAACTCGTAAAACGCGGCTATTAGCTTACCCTTCGTGCTTTCATTGACGTTTAAGTCTTCTTTTATAAATTTGAGTAAAGCTTCCCGCGCTTTTAGCCCTTCGTAGCCCCTCTCGTATAAAATGGCCTCGGCAATCTTTTGTGCGCCTGCCTTGATGCCGCCCGCTACGTCGCCTTTAGCGAGTTTTGGGATTATATCCCTGCTTATGATATCTTTACTTACCTCGTCTTTTAGTACGCCGATATATCCACTTCCAGCCTCAATATAAGCCTTTTTATCGTCCGTAACTACTATCAGCAAGGCTTTTTTGCCAAATACGCCCCACCTTCCTGCTAACTGCTCGCCGTACCACTCTAGCCCGTCTTTAGGGGTACTGCTTATCGTGGCTACGATGATTTCAACCTTATCAAACCTCTCCTGAAAATGTAACATTTCATTTAACTCTTCTTTTTGGGCAGGGCTTAACGCCCCAGCGCCGTCTGCTATTTTGCCGGTTAAAATCGGAAACTCCAAACGCCCATCTACCCCGGTCTTAGCGGCAAGAAGCGAAACCGTAGTAAAAGCGTAAAACAAAATAATCAAAATGCGCTTCATATCTTTCCTTGATTTTTACGGATTTTAGTCAAATTTATTTTTGCGTATTTTTGGGCTATTGGCGTAATTTAGCGGATTTAAAGCCGTTTGCTAGCTTGATTTTGATTAAATCAGTCCCTTGCCGCCCGCTTTTTCTTTTGCGAATTTGCAAAAAAGCTAAAAGCCAAAGCATTACGTTAGCCTCAAATTTATCGCAAAGGGCGGCACCGATACGACTAGGCTAGAACCAGCAAAAATTTAGCAAGCGTTCTAGCAAAATTTGACGCTAAATTTAAAAGCAGCTACCATCTACCGCTAGCTCCACCGCCGCCAAAACCTCCGCCTCCGCCGCTAAAGCCGCCTCCCGAAGAGCTTCTGCCTCCGCCGGAACCGCCACTGTAGCCGCCAGAGTAGCCCGAGCCTCCCGAATTTGCGCCAGAGACGGGTTTTATATTTTTGGTCAAATAAAAAAATAGCGTAAAAAGCGCAAACATAACCACGCCTCTAAGGGCGAAATCTTCTATGCCAAACGCACCCGCGACGACGGCTGAGGTAAAGCCCGATAAAACCGCGCAAACCCCGATACGCACGAGCGCCGCACCCAAAATCCCCGACGCGAACAGCAGCGCCATGCCGGCTATTATCCCGTAAGCCTCTACAGGCGTTTCGTCCTCTTTGTCTAGCTGCCGTTTTACGCTCTCGTCGCCCTCAAGCACGGCTAAAATCTTTTGCGCGCCGATCTTTACGCCGCCTTCTATATCGCCTTTTTTAAATTCTGGGATGACGTAGCGGTTTATGATAACGCCGCAAAGAGCGTCCGTCAGCACGCCTTCTAAGCCGTAGCCGACCTCGATACGCACCTGCTTGTCGTTTGGCGCGACTACTAGCAGCGCGCCGTTATCTTTGCCTTTTTGCCCGATACCCCAGCGTCTGCCAAGCTCTAGCGAATACTCCTCGATCGCCCTACCGCCTAGCGACTGGGTCGTTACGATAACTAGCTGATTGGTCGTATTGTTTTCGTGAGCGGCGAGCGCGGTTTCAAGCTCCCGTTTTGCCGCAGGGCTTAAAACGCCGGCTTGATCGACTACTCTACCGCTTAGAGCCGGGATATCGCCGCTTTTTTCGCTTATCTCGGTAGCTTTTTTAGCGGGCGCGTTTTGCTCGCTTAGCGTCTGTAGGGCCGATAAATTTAGCGTAAAAAGCCCGCAAATCGCGCAAACGCAAAATAAAGCGGATAAAACGCGTTTCATCGGATTACTTGGCAAAAGAAACTTCAGGCACGTTTTGCTCGGTAACGCTCGCCTCAAACGTAGCGCGCGGTTTTAGCTCCGGATATAGGGCGGCGGCGATAAATTTACCCGGGATTTTACGCAGCGCGACATTATAGTCTTTGACCGCTTCGATATAGTCTTTTCTGGCTACGGAGATGCGATTTTCGGTGCCTTCTAGCTGACTTTGCAAGGCTAGGAAATTTTGATCGGCCTTTAGCTGAGGGTAGCTTTCGCTAATAGCCATGAGGCGAGATAGCGCGCCGCCGAGGCTGTTTTGCGCGGCTTCAAACTCTTTTAGCTTAGAGGGATCATCTATAGAGCTAACGTCGATCGTCACGGCAGAGGCTTTGCTTCTAGCCTCGGTTACTTCTTTAAATACGCTCTGCTCGTGGCTAGCGTAACCCTGAACGGTTTTAACGAGATTTGGGATCAAATCGGCTCTGCGTTTGTATTGGTTTTGCACTTGGCTCCACTTTTCCTTGACTGTTTCGTCAAGCACGGGAAATTCGTTAGCGTATTTCATCGCTACCCCGGCTAGGAGGAGGACAACTGCTAAAAATACGAGTAAATTTTTCACGGCTATTCCTTTTTTTGAATATAAACGCGATTATAGCCGTTTTAACGCTTATTTGCCCTTAATGTAAATTCGTTTTAACCCTTTGCGCGAGCGGCCCGGTTAAATTTGCTCGCCCCCGACTACCGCTTTAGCAATTTTAAGGCGATTTACCGCTTTAAATTTAAGCGCCTTTAGGGCTGTTATTTTGCAAATTTAATCATTGGCAAAAGGTCTGGATTTGGATTTTTTAAATTTTTATTTACTCTAGCGGAGCAAATTTAAGCGGGCAAAATTTGACGAGACCGGCCGCAAATTTGCCTGCTAAATTTCAAATTTAACCAAGCCCCGACAAAATACGTAAAAGCCGATACGGCAAAATCGCGCCGCCGCAAATTTAAATCCCCTAAATTTAACACAGCCCGCCAAAGCCGACCAAAATTTCCGTCAAAAGCCCAAACAAAACTACAACAAATTTATCAAAAAGTTACGTTTGATAAATTTAGTTTCGATACGTAACACTTATCGCCTAAAATAAAAATATAAAAATAAATTTAAATAAAAATTTTTTCTAGGAGAGTTAATATTCAACTACAAAAATTTGACGAATAGGAGTGAAGATGAGCGAGTACATCGAAAAAACGATGGAGTGGATAAAGAAGACCAACCCAGGTCAAGGCGTCTTTGTCCAAGCTGCGACTGAGGTTTTAAACAGCCTAGAGCCGCTTATAAGAAGAGAGAGCAAGTACCAAAAACACGCAATCCTAGAGCGCATCGTTATCCCTGAGCGCACTGTGATCTTTCGCGTCACATACACAGGTGATGATGGCAGACCAAAGGTAAATAACGGCTACCGCGTGCAGTTTAACTCAGCTGTTGGCCCATACAAAGGCGGTTTAAGGCTCCACCCAAGCGTCGATCTTGGCGTGCTTAAATTTTTAGGATTTGAGCAAATTTTTAAAAACTCGCTAACGGGCGTAAATATCGGCGGCGCAAAAGGCGGCAGCACCTTTGATCCAAAAGGCAAGAGCGAGGGCGAGATAATGCGCTTTTGCCAGGCATTTATGAGCGAGCTTTACCGCCACATCGGCAACACCGTAGACGTGCCCGCAGGCGATATCGGCGTGGGCGCGCGCGAGATCGGCTATATGTTTGGGCAGTATAAAAAGCTCACGGGCAGGTTTGACGGCATACTAACGGGCAAAGGCCTAAACTGGGGCGGCAGTCTAGCGCGCACGGAGGCGACCGGATACGGGCTGGTATATTTCACGCAAAATATGCTGCAAAAAGCGGGCTTTGGGCTAGAGGGCAAAAAATGCAGCATAAGCGGTAGCGGAAACGTCGCCATATACACGGTAGAAAAGCTCTATCAAGTAGGCGCGCTGCCTATCACGGTTTCTGATTCAAACGGATACGTTTACGACGCCGAGGGCATCGATCTAGCGGTACTTAAAGAGCTAAAAGAGGTTAAACGCGCGCGCCTTATCGAATACGTCAAATTTAGACCGAACGCAAAATACGTAAGCGTAAGCGAGTACAAAGAGGGCAGAAACGGCGTCTGGGACGTGCCGTGCGACGGGGCGTTTCCGTGCGCGACGCAAAACGAGCTTCACCTAGCCGACATAAAGACGCTCTACACAAACGGCTGTCGCTTCGTCGCCGAGGGGGCAAATATGCCAAGCACGCTTGATGCGATAAATTTTATGCTAGCGCAAAAGGATTTTTACTTCGCTCCAGCAAAGGCGGCAAACGCGGGCGGCGTGGGCACGTCAGGCCTAGAAATGATGCAAAACGCCGGCATGACCGCGTGGAGCTTTGAAAAGGTCGATCACAGACTGCACGGCATCATGAATCATATCTTTGAGCTTAGCTACGAAACTAGCAAGGAGTTTGGCGACGAGGGAAATCTGGTGCTTGGCTCAAATATCGCGGGCTTTCGCAAGGTAGCCGACGCGATGATAGATCAGGGATACGTGTAAATTTGCCCTTAAAAGCTCGTTTTACTGCACTTTTGCAAACGAGCTTTTTAGAGGATTTTGCTTCGTTTCGGCAAGACCGCTTTAACGAAGCAAATTTTAATCGTCTCCGGCGCACAACGCGGGGAAAAATAAAAGCCGCCCAAATTTGCGAACTTTAAATTTAACGCCGATTTTACTCAAGGCGCAAACCCGTAGCCGTCAAATTTACAGAGCTGAGCCGACTAAAACGAATCAAGGCTCGGTTAAATTTATAAGCCTTAAATTTGAGCTAAATTTGAGAGCAAATTTTACCAAACGACAAGGCAACTGTGCAATCAAAATTTGCAAGGCAGGCATGCACGCCTTGCACCAGAGGCGCATAAATGCCGTGCGCTCTCACTTGCGCCTTTTTTGATTTCGCATAGCACAAATTTACGCCGCTTCTTGCTAGTATCTCGCGCTCACAGCGGATGCGTCAGGCAGCACTTTCTAGTTACTTGCTCAATATACTCTACGCTCAAATTTAGCCCGTAAAGTTTGCTTAGGTGTTCGCTCTCGATGATCTCATCCACGGTGCCAAAAGCCACCTCACCCCCACCCTTAACCAGAGCCACGTAGCCGCCTAAAAGTACGGCAAAATCGGGATTATGCGTGGTTAGCACGATGGTGTAGCCTTGCTCTTTTAGCTGCTTAACTGTGCGCAGGAATTTATACTGATTGCCAAAGTCCAGCGCCGAGGTCGGCTCGTCAAACACGATGATCTCGGGCCTTGCGGCCATCGCGCGTGCGATCGAGCACATCTGCTTTTGCCCGCCGCTCATCTGAGTGATAAATTTATCCTCGAGGTGCGTGATTTCAAGCTTTGCGGTAAATTCCTTCGCGATCGCCGTGTCCTCTTCGCTAGGCCGCGCAAAGATGCCCAGATGCGCCGCTCGCCCCATCGTGATAAACTCAAGGCCCGTGTAGTCGTACTCGCAGATCTCGCTCTGAGCGACGTAGGCCATGATTTTGGCGCGCTCTTTGTTGCTAAGCTCCGCGCTATTTTTACCGCCCAGCCAAACTTCGCCCGAGTGCGGCGTCTGCGTGCCGCTGATTAGGCTTAGCATGGTAGATTTGCCCGCGCCGTTTCGCCCTAGTATCGTTAGGATTTCTCCTTTGCCGACGCGTAAATTTACGTTTTCTAGCCTACCGGCACCGTTTGGATAGGCGAAATTTAGATTTTTTACTTCTAACATCACGCGACCTTTTTGTTTCGCCAGAGTACCCAGACGAAAAATATCGTGCCGATAAAGCCCGTAAGTACGCCAAGAGGCACCTCGCTCACGCTGATCGTGCGCGCCAGGGTATCAACAAATAGCAAAAATATCGCGCCCATAAATATGCTAGCAGGCAGGCTGCGGACGTTGTTCGCGCCAACCAGCATACGCGCGAGGTGCGGCATCAGTAGCCCGACCCACGCCACGATACCGCTCACGCAGACGCTACACGCCGTTAGTAGCGTCGCGCAGACGATGATGACGCCGCGCTCAAGCGTTACATTTACGCCTAGTCTTGCCGCACTCTCGTCGCCCAGAGATAGCAGGTTTATCCTCCAGCTCATCGCTACGAGTAGCACCGCGCAGGCTATCATTACGGGTGCTATAAATTTAAGATTATCCGCGTCGATCTTGGCTAGGCTGCCTAGCTGCCAGTAAACGATGTCGGGCAGCTTGGTCTCTGGGTCGGCGACGTATTTTAAAAAGCCGATCACCGAGGCCATCAGACCGCTAACGATGATACCTGAAAGAACTAACATCAGCGTGCTAGAGCGCCCCATCAGACGCGGTATAGATAGCGTCATGCCCACGGCCGCAAGCCCGCAGACGAAGGCTAGCGCCTGCACCCAAAAAAGCGATAAATCAAACATAATCGCAAGCGCGGCTCCGACGCAAGCTCCGGCTGAAACGCCCAGCAGATCGGGGCTAACTAGCTGATTGCGAAAGACGCCCTGATACGCCGCTCCGCTGATACTAAGCGCGGCTCCGACGAGGACGGCTGCGATGATGCGCGGTATGCGGATATTTTCGACGACGTTTTGGATATTTGCCGCGGCATCCGTCGGCACTCCAAAAAAGCTGCCGATCACGCTAAGCACGTCTCCTGGCGCGACGTAAAACCTACCGACGCCAAGCGCGATCATGCCGCAAACTACGGTCAGCGCGGCTAGCAAAATCAGCATAAATTTAAAACTAATATTTTTCATCTTTCTCCTAAAATCAAATCTACGTCCGCGTTAGCGCCGCACGCAAAATCGCTCGCCTCAAGGGTCAAATTTTGCCGTTTTGGTCGCTTTGGCGGCATTTGCGGTATATTCGTCCGTTGCGGCTGAGCTTTGCTAAATATTTTTATCTTTACTTATTGCGGATCTCGAGCCGCCTAAGCTTTTATCTCGCGTTTGTGCTTGCCGCTTTAGTCGTTGCAAGCTCGGCTCACAATATAAAAGCACCGTTTACGACCGAGAATCCGCCCTAACCGTCAAATGGCTTGCCGTTTACGATTAAATTTTGACGACGTACTTTTGTTTCTACGACTTAGTCGTTAGCGTCAAATTTGAGCCTAGCGACGCGCTATCAAATTTAAATTTGACGCTTCCGCAAATTTCCGCCGCTTTGCCAAATTTAAACCAAGCGCGCTGCTGTGTAAAATTTGACCATAATTTTCCGCCGTATCAAATTTCAGCTACTTTACGACGCGGTCCATCCATCTAAAAAGCTCGTCTAGATCATAGTCGCCGCCGTGACCTTGCCCCCAAGGCACTACAAAATCAATCGTCTTGCCTGCATTTTGTAGTCCTAGCGCCAAGACAAGCGGCACGGCTAGAGCCGTGTCGGAGTCGGCCGCGCCGTGCCTGATGCGGTAAAATTTAGCCGCGTTTTTGTTGTTCAGATAGCTCATCGCATTTACCATTTTTATGATTTTAGCGTCTGCGATCTCGCCAGTGCCGCGTTTGGCGCTAAATCCGGTAAAGTGCTTTGCCGCCGCGTCCGCGTCGCCGAAAAAATCATTTTCGGGATTTTCGAGCCTTAGCCCGTCAAAGGCCGGCACGGTTTTGGCGCGCGGCATAGACAGGACGTAATCGTCAAATTTAAAATCATACCCGAGCGTGCAGCCCTGCGTCTCAAGCGTGAAAAACTCGGGCTTTAGCAGGCTTTTGTCGCGGCTTTTAGCAGCGGCGTAGGAGTCTGCTAGCGTATTTTTGACATACTCTTTAAAGCTGCCTTCGCCGCTAGGCTCAAGCGTGAGAGCACGGCCTTTGGCGTCCTTTAAATTTAGCGAATTTACGTAGGCGGGGAAGGCTGATTTTAGCGCGGCGGAGAGCTCTTTTTGCTCTGCGGTTAGCTCGCCTGAGACGGTTTTTGGCTTGCCGCTTCGGTCGTTAAATCCAGCCGCACTTAGCGCGCTAAAATCCATCTTCTCGTATTTCGTCTGCGCGCCGAACATCCACTCGTAGGCCGCGTCGGCGTTTTCTAGGTTCGTAACCGGACAGTAGGCGGAGACGGCGTAGATCTCGTCGCTAGCCTTTGCGGCTCCGAGTGCGGCTAGATAGGGCTCAAACTCGCTCGCGTTTGCCGAGACGCCAAGCAGCGCCGACATCGCTCCGCCCGCGCTCGTGCCGTTTGATACGATTTTGTTCGCGTCGCCGGCCATCGCCGCGTCGTTAAATTTAAGATACCGCACGGCGGCCTTTAGATCGACGATGGCAGTGGGCGCTTTGCCACTAAATTTGCCGTTTGCGTCCTTGAGCGTCCTGCCTCTAGCTCCCGGCGCTGCGACGACGTAACCGCGCTCAAGCGCCGCTAGTACCGCGTTTGGCTTGCCGTTTTTATCAAGAGCGGGCGTAAAAGGCTTGCCCGGCATATATCCGCCGATGGAGTTTGGCAAAAAGATCGGAGCGCTTGCCGCGTCAAATTTGCCCGCCTCGCTTTTATCACCATCAAAATACTGCGACGGAACGTAAAAAT
>CAUPYN010000060.1:0-10154 GCA_963515575.1 uncultured Campylobacter sp. | reverse complement strand
CATTTAAATTCATCGCAAGATACTTCGCCTTATCGTTTTACACTCAAATTTGAAGTCAAATTTGTAAATTTCGGCTTCAAATTTTACCCACCGAGACCCGTATCTCGAAAATGCTAATACGAGTTTTTAAATTTGACGTATCGAGTTAGGCTATTCACTCTTTGCCTAAAATTTACGTCTAGCAAATTTAACTTCGCTAGCGCCAAATTTGCCGCCGTGTGCAAACCAAGCCGCGCGAAATTTATAAATCTTATCTTAACGAAAATCAAGAAATACTCAAATACTTTTCTATATAATTGTGATAGGAAAAATCAAAATTATCATAAAGGATTTTAAATGAGACTAGCTATCAGTCTGGCTGCGGCTACGACGGCGCTATTTGCAAACGGCGCAAATCCCGACGTCATAAAGCCGATAAAGGATTTTACGCCTCCGCCGCCTTATACGCCAAACATCGCCCAAAGCGCGTTTCCCGAAAATCAATTTGACCGCGCGCCAAGGGATGATTATTTTTTCGTGACGGATTTGCTCGATAATTCGATGGATAAATTTCACGTCGCGGGCGGATTTTACGGCAGGACGTTTTACAGTTCGGGACTTTTTAAATACCGCGGCGCAAATTTCTATACGATTTTAAATGCAAATTTTTCTAAAGCCAACCGCTACAAAGACGGCGGCGGCAGAGAGTGGAACTACGGCTACGCCAGGCAAGGGCAAAGCGCGGTCGTGGGTTTCGTGCCCAGCGAGCTAAGCGAGTTTAGATTTACGCTCGTACACGACAACATCGACGACGACAAGCAGCCTCACCATCTCATGGACGCCGTTAAAACCGAGCGATACGTCGGTAAATTTAACGCTCGTATCGGCGCGGAGGATCTATCAAATACGCTAAATTTCGAGCTAATGCTGCGCGATGTGAGCAGAAATGCCGACAACTATCATCTAAGGAGTGCGGCGCAGACGGTCAAGGTCGAACTGGATAGAAAAATCGTGGACGCCGAGCTAAAATACGACGCTGATTTTGGCGATTTTCACAATCTCGTGGGAATCAGCTATCAACACGATAATCACGAGGGCAAAAGATACCTAAAACAGCCCAGCGGCTGGGTTTTTAACGGCTATAGGTTTGCCGACGTGACAAATAAGCGAACGAGGATTTTTGATACGCTGAGTTATAAATTTAGCGACGCTCATAAGCTTAGCCTTGCTCTAAACTATGACTGGATGAGGTCAAATTTAAAGGGGCTAAACGAGCCTTATTTAGCGCCCTCCGCACCGCTTAGGACGGTCAAGGGGCTTATCCGCAGCGTTTATGGATATGATTTTGACGGTAGCGTCAAGCAAGACGGTCTAAGCGCAAGCCTAAAATACGATTTTACGCCAAACGAGCTAGATAGCTACTACGCGGCGCTTGAGAGCCTGCAGCGCACACCCGGCAACATGGAGCGATTTAACACGCTTTACGGTCCGATGAATAACGGCTGGGTGAGCAACCCGCTGCTAAAGCCCGAGCGTCACAACCGTGTAAATTTGGGCTTTACCTATAAGAGCGAATTTTATAAAGAATACATGAGCTCGCGCCAGGGCGAGGATAGCTTTAGTGTGGGCGGGTACTTTATCGCAGACGATGCGCAGGATCTAGTTATCTACGATCGCCGTCACTTGGCTGCGGCCGCGCCGATGAATAAAAACGCCGTCATCACGCGCAACGTCGATGCTAGAATTTATAGCGTAAATTTGCGCGGCGAGTATAATTTCGCGCGAAATTTCGGGTTAAAAACATCGTTATTTTACAACTACGGGCAAAACAAAACCGACGGCAGACCGCTCTATCAAATTCGCCCGTTTGAGGCAAATTTGGCCTTTGATTACAAAGACTACGCGAGCTTTGGCAGCTACAACATCGGAACCGCGGTGCGCTACGTAGCAAAGCAAAATAGAGGAGATTTTGATAAAACCACCGGCTTTGGCATCGACAAGCGCGAAGCGGCCAAGAGCTTTACGACGATGGACGTTTACGGCGGATTCGAGTTTAAAAACAGCTGGGGCGTGAGGCTGGGCGTGACGAATATCTTTGACAAAGATTACGCCGAGTTTATCAGCGGCGAGCACGTAGCTGCACTAGATCCTGCGGTGGTGCGTGCGCCGGGGAGGGCGGTGTTTGTCAGCTTCCACTCTAGTTTTTAAAATTTGAGTGGCGGCTCGTCTTTTTGTCCTATACTTCGCTTTGCTTCCCTTGTGGTCGCAACTGCAAGCAGAGGCTTTTAAATTTGGCTCGGTCATTACCTATATGGTAACTCCCGTCGCCAAATTTAAAAGCGCCTCGTCTAGAACAAAAATACTTCGCCTTATCGTTTTACGTTCAAATTTGCAAATTTGGGTTGCCAAGACCCGCATCTTGAAAATGCAAATTTAAATTTGCGACGCTTTGCGTCAGCAAAGCAATGTCGCCACCTCTAACGTGCAGTGGGGCTGGAGAGGGTTTCTGCGTCGCTGCGCTAGCAGCTGCAAGCAGACGGGAGAGGGTCTGCTTTCGGCAGTTGCGAGTGCGTAGCGCGATGCAAAGGAAAAGTGCGCTCTACTTCGCTTTGTTCGTAGCTGCAAGCAGACCGTAAGTAGAACCCCTTCCTCTCCCAAAGTAAAGAGAAAGGTGAACACCAAAGGGAGCTATTTTGCTAGCTTCGCTCGCAACTGCTAGCAGGGCGTAATTCAAGCCCCTTCCCCCATAACAAGAAAGTAAAAGTTGAAAGTCGTTTTATTAAATTTTAAATTTACCGTCCAAATTTAATGAATCAAATCAACTAAAAACCAAGATTTAAATCAAGGTTTTATATTTAAATCTTGGATATAATTATCAAAAATAAGTTGAGGTAAGCTCAAATTTGCCTCGAGTAAATTTAGTATTTTCGCGGTGCGGGTCTGGACGGGTCAAATTTAACGCAAGCTAAATTTAAGCGCTCGGCGGCGCGTAAAAATTGACGGACGGCGCGGCAAATTTGAGCTCAAATTTAACTGCGAACAAAAGCGAAACGAAATAAAATTTAAAATCTTAATACAAGGAGAAAGCTGTGAACAGACGAGGATTTTTAGGACTTGGCGCGGCGCTTGGCGCGACGACGATGGCTCCTAGCCTTTTTGCGAAGGAAAACTTTACGATGTGGGGCGCGCCTGCGATCCCTAGCGTGATAATGGCCGTGGCAAGCATGCAAGGCGAGCTAGCTAAGACACACGACGTGAAGCTGCGCATCTGGAACACTCCGGACGTCCTGCGCGCGGGCGTGGCTAGCGGCGATATCAAAGTCACTATGTCGCCCTCAAACGTCGCTGCAAACCTGCGAAATCAGGGGTTAAATTTCGCGATGTTAAATTTACTCACGTTAGGCGTCATGAATGCGATGATAAAGGATGAGAGCATCAAGACGCTCGAGGACTTCGTCGGCAAAAAAATCATAATGCCATTTAAAAACGATATGCCCGATCTCGTGCTACGCGCGCTTTGCAAGAAACGCGGCATAGACGCGAGCAAGCTTGACATCACGTACACTCAGACTCCGCCTGAAGCGGTGGGGCTGTTTATCCAAAAGGACTACGACGTGCTTATCGTGCCGCAGCCTCTTAGCGAGGCGACGATTTTGCGCGGTAAAAAAGCGGGCGTAGCTGTGCATTATGGGCTTGATTTTCCTAAAACTTGGGGCGAGAGCTTTAATGCCAAGCCATACATCCCGATGGCGGGCATCATCGTAAACGTGGACTACTACGAGGCAAATCGCGCGCTTTTTGAGACGCTGCACGCCGATCTAACGAACGCGCTAAAATGGATCCTGGAAAACAAACAAAGTGCGGCTAAAATCGGCGCCGAGTATCTGCCGGCTCCCGAGCCTGCGCTGGCCGGGGCTTTTGATAAGGCAAATTTGACTGTAACAAAAGCGCATGAGTTGCAAGACGACGTAATGGCGTTTTTTGAGCAAATTTTCGAGTTTAATCCAAAGCTTCTTGGCGGTAAAATGCCTGATAAGAGCCTGTTTTTATGATACTCGTCGATAACGTCAAAAAAGACCGTGGCGCGTTTTTGAAGGTCGTGGACTACCTTTGGGGCGGCTTTAGCGGATTTGCGACGATCGCACTTATCATCGCGCTTTGGCAGATCGGTAGCGAGCTGGGAGGGGAGTTTTTACTCCCCGCGCCCGAGGCGGTTTTCGTGCGGGCTTACGAGCTTTTGGCGGATTATAAAAACAGCGAGATAAACATCACTCTCGTGCGCTCGCTAGTCGGAGTCGGTACAGCCTGTGCCATCGGTATCACGCTAGGCCTAGTTGCGGGAGCGTATAGAAGCTTTGCCGCGTTTTTAAAGCCCGTGATCACGACGCTGCTTTCTATGCCGCCTATTATTTGGATCGTTTTAGCTATATTTTGGTTCGGGTTTGGAAACGCGAGCACCATCTTTACGATTATTATCACTGTTTTGCCGCTAACCTTTGCTAGCTCGATGGTCGGCATGATGAGCGTTAGCGAGGAGCTAAAGGAGATGTTTGACGCCTATAAACTGGGTGTTTGCAAAAAGATTCGCCACCTATACGTTCCGCACCTAACTAGTCACATCATTAGCTCTCTAAGCGTCGCCGTAGGCATGGGCGTAAAGATCGTCATCATGGGCGAGCTGCTAGGCGCGAACGACGGCATGGGAGCCAAGATCGCGAGCGCTAGAGTGATGCTAGACACCACCGAAGTGATGGCCTACGTCGTGCTTACTATCGCTATCATTATGCTTTTTGAGTATCTGGTTATCGAGCCGCTAAAGATCACGCTAATGCCGTGGAAAAGGTAGTTTGCTATGCTGGAACTTCAAAATTTAGAATACGAAATTTTACGCGACAAGGTCGTACGCGATTTTAGTTTAAAGGTCGGCGCGGGCGAAGTAGTGACGCTATTTGGCGCGAGCGGCTGCGGTAAAACCACGATCCTGCGCCTGATCTCGGGTCTCATCGACCCGCGCAAAGGCAAGATAATCAATAAATTTAATAAAACGACCTATCTCTTTCAGGAAAATCGCCTGCTCGAGTGGAAAAATGCGCTCGAAAACGTATTGCTCGTGATGGATGAGCCCGATGAAAAGACCGTGCTAGAGCTCTTTGCCAGGCTTGGGCTAACGGAAAAAGACGCGCTAAAGTACCCTGACGAGCTAAGCGGCGGTATGCGTCAAAGGGTTGCTTTCGTGCGGGCGATCGTGACAAGGCCTGATTTACTGCTGATGGACGAGCCGTTTTCGGGGCTTGATTACGATATGAAAGAAATCCTGATAGACATCGTCTCGCACCGCGTAGAGGAGGGCATGAGCGTAGTGCTGGTGACTCACGACAGGATGGAGGCCGCGCGCATGTCTAGTAAAATTTGCTTTTTAGCGAGCAAGGGCGCGGTGATCGAGCGCGAGCTGGAGCTTGACCGCGCCTTTTCGCAGCGGGATTTTGCCTACGCTAGCGGCGTGATAGACGAAAATTTTAAAGGAAAAATTTATTATGATTAATGACTTTTTTACCCATCCGATGAGAATTTTTTTCCTTACGAGCGCGGTTTGCGCGGTGCTAGGCGGAGCGATATTTTTTACGCCCGTGGATTTTGTTAGCTGGCACAAATTTATCTTTTTGCACCTTGTCGCGGCCCTTGCGTATGCGGGATTTTTGCTAACGGGGCTAACTGATTGGACGAATTTTAGCGGAGGGCTAAAAAAGCACGCCTGCGCGATGTTTGCGTTTTTTGCGGCGAGTTTTGTTAGCGCATTTTTTAGCCTATTTGCGGCGCACTTTTTTATGGCGCTTTTTTGGGTGTATCTGGCCGGGCTTTGCGTTTATATGATCTGGCTTGACCGCAACGACGATCAGCTGGGCGTTTTAGCATTTTTACTAGGCATTCTTGGCTTTGAGATTTACTATCTGCTTAGCGGCGAGGAGAAATTTTTAAATTTACAAATCCATCTGCATGTTATTGCGATTTTGCTCGTATCTTTTCGCGTTAGCGTGGTGCTTGGCAAGGAGGCGCTAAACCGCGAGCCGGGTATGCAAGACGCGGCTTTCGTGCCAAATTTCGTCTATAAAAACATCGCGATCGTTAGCGTTTGCGCGTTTTTGTTAGTTAGCTTGTTTTTTGAGGGCAGTAAGGCAGTAAATTTCGCCGCGATAGCCTGCGGTAGCGCGATTTTAGCCAAGCTAAAAGAGTGGCACTACAAGGAGCTTTTGCGTCATAGCTTCGTGATTTATTACTACTTGATGCAGCTTTTGCTAGCCGCGGGCTACATCATTTACGGCGCGAGCGGGATTTTGGGGCTTGGGCTGGAGACAAATATGCTGCACGTCATCGCTCTAAACGGCATTATTTTTAGCATTATGCTTATCTTTAATATCGCTGGTTTGCGCCACAGCGGGCAGGAGCTTGAGTTTTTGCGCCTTAGCAAGATCGCCTTTGCGCTCGTTATCGCCGCTGGCATTTGCAGAGGCTTTTTGGCTTACGTTTGGAGCGGGTTTTATATCCATCTGCCCGCGACGCTTATCACCGTAGCCTTTGTGCTTTGGTTTATCGACTTTTATGTAATTTTTAGAGATAACGAGTTTAGCGACGATCCGGAGTAGATTTATTTTACGGGTTAAATTCGATTTGCTTTAGTGCCGTAGAATTTCGCCTGAATAATGCCGAATTTAACCCTCCGAATAAAATAAATCGCCGTTTAGCTTCGCTAAAATCGCGGTAAAATAATGGGCAAGCCACCGTCCGACGCGGTTGTCTATTTTAATATAAAAAGCGGCCGCGTCGTTTATCGTCATCCTAGCTTTTGCTTGCCTTGTCGCTGGCGCATTGCTAGCGGCATTGCTAAATTTGCTTTGCAAAGCCGTATCGCATTTTACGGCTTTTTTCGAATAACCAAATCGGCAAACAAAAAATAAAATTTTACGCATAGAATTCCTTTAAAAATTTAATTTTTAACAATAATCTTGGTAATTATAACGACTAAAATAGGAATTTTATTTAAAGTATACTTCTATATGAAGGTTTAAAGCAAGATTTTTATATAATCTTTCTAAAAAGGATTTAAATGGCAAATTTTAAAAAATATATAAAACAAGATATAACCAATAAAACAATAGAGCCAAATAAGATTTTTGCTTCATTATCACAAAAGCGATATCAGTATCTGCGAGAACCACAAACTGATGTCCTTAAAAAGTGGTTTGAACAAAGAGATGAAAATGCTACAGTCATAAAAATGAATACTGGTAGCGGTAAAACATTAGCCGGTCTTCTTATATTAGAAAGCTGTTTAAGGGAAAATAAGGGACCTTGTGTATATGTTGTACCTGATAATTATCTGATAGAGCAGGTTAAGAAGGAAGCAGATATGTTAGGGATTCGGACAACTATGAATATTGATTCAATAAACTTTGAAACTTCAAAAGAAATCTTAATTTGCAATATATACCAACTATTTAATGGACGAAGTAAATTCGGAATCGGAAAGCCGGAAATCGAAATTGGAAGTATAGTTATAGATGATGCGCATGCTTGTATAGATATTATAAACCAACAATTTACTATAACGATCAATCAAGAAGACAATAAAAAATTATATAATCAAATTTTTAGACTTTTCATTAATGATATTAGAAACCAAAGCCAGTCATTAGCAACAAAACTCGAATTAAATGAACCAAATACGATAGGACTTGTTCCTTTCTGGAATTGGCAAAACAAGCATCAAGAGGCTTTTAAATTTATAATAGAGAACGGGGATGATAATTTAAAAAGATTTAATTTGAAATTGATAGAAAAAAATTTTGAATTATGCAGATGTGTGGTTGGTTCATCCAAAATCGAAATAACTCCTCATGTTATTCCTATACAAGAGTTTGTATCTTTTGAAAATACCAAGCGAAAGATTTTTATGACCGCAACGCTTGTTGACGATAGTATACTATCAACGCATTTTAATATAGACGAAAAATATCTAAACAAACCAATTACTCCAAACATGGTGAATGATATTGGGGAGCGTCTTATTTTTGCTCCGCAAATAATAGATCCAAAAATAACAACGAAAGATATACAAGGAATGTTAAAAAATTTAGTTAATAAATTAGGATGTAACATATCGATAATTTCTCCATCTTTTCAAAAGAGCAACGCATGGGAATGCATAGCAACAAAAATGGCCGATAAAGATAATATTATAGAATGCACAAATGAACTTCGAGATAAAAAATCAAATAGTAATATTGTTGTTTTTACAAATAGATATGATGGTATAGACTTGCCAGGTGATGCTTGTAGAATTTTGGTAATAGATGGATTGCCAAAAGCGCAAAGATTAATAGATCAAATAAATGAGAGCTATTTGCAAGGAGATGATTATAGAATATTAAACCAAAAAATACAAAAAATTGAACAAGGAATGGGCAGAGGAATAAGGTCTAATACTGATTACTGTGTTGTATTGTTGCTGGAGCCTGATTTGGCTAAAGTGGCCGCAAAACATAAACATAAATTTTCAGAGGCGACAAAACAACAGTTTGAATTATCAGAAGAGGTAATGGAAGATTGTAAAAACATAGGGGATATACAAACAACGATTGTGCAAGTATTGCAAAGAGATAAGGATTGGATACAAGCACATAATAATAGAATTTTAAATGTAGAATTTAAAGTAAACAGCCTGAATATATTTTCTATTGAATTACGAAAAGCTTACAACTTTGCTATTAATAAAAACTATAAAGCAGCACAAGAAATTTTAGAAAATTATATAAACAAGTTACCGCAGAATAATAAAATTTTTATAGGCTATGCAAAACAGATTCTTGCGGAATATACAAATTTTATAGATCGAAATAAGGCACAAGAAATTTTAAAATCTGCTTGCAATCTAAATAATCAAATTTTAAAGCCGATCAATGGGATAGAGTATAGTAAAATTTCCCAGCAAAAAAACCAAGTAGACAATATAGCTAATCACATATCCGACTTTGCGGACACAAATGACTTAATAATAGAAATTGAGGAAATTTTATCTCATTTAGTTTTTACAAAAGATACCTACGATAAATTTGAAGATTCCATTAAAAGAATAGGTACATTATTGGGCTTCTATTCACAGCGGCCAGATAAAGAGTATAAATGTGGTCCTGACAATTTTTGGGCAGTTGACAATAAGTATTTTATAATAGAATGTAAAAATGGCGCAGTAACGAATACTATTCCAAAAAGTGATATAGAGCAAATAAGCTCATCCGTTAGTTGGTTTAATCAAACTTATCACATTAAAGATACAAATAGCTGTTTTTCTATTTTGATTCATCCAAGCAGCAAAATATCACAAGATGCATTTTCTAATGAAAAAATAAGAGTTATGACAGAGGCAAATTTACAAAATTTCAAGAAAAATATTACAGAGTTCTTCAAGGCAATAAAAGATAAGTCAAGCGATAACAGAGCTATTGGCAAACAACTGAAAAATTATAAATTAGAGCCAAATTTAATAATTGAAAGTTATACAGAAGACTATAAAAAATAATCTAAAGGAGCATAAATGTCAAATATCTTAATCATAGGTGCGGGCGGCGTGAGCCAAGTCGCGACCGTAAAATGCGCGATGAACGCGGACGTTTTTACAAAAATCACATTAGCAAGCCGCACCAAAAGCAAGTGCGACGCGATCGCTAAATTTATCAAAGACCGCCTAGGCGTGCAGATCGATACCGCCCAGATCGACGCGGACGACACCGATGCGGTCGTAAATTTAATCAAAAAAACGGGCGCCGATTTGCTTTTAAATGTGGCGCTGCCGTACCAGGACCTAACACTGATGGACGCGTGCTCTCGCGCCGGCATCCCCTACATCGACACCGCAAACTACGAGCACCCGGACACCGCTAAATTTGAATACAAGCTACAGTGGGCAAAGGACGGCGAGTTTAAAGCCGCAAACACGATGGCGCTGTTAGGAAGCGGCTTTGATCCGGGCGTGACGAACGTATTTTGCGCCTACGCGCAGCAAAATCTCTTTGACGAGATCCACGAGATCGACATCCTAGACTGCAACGCAGGCGATCACGGATATCCGTTTGCGACGAATTTCAACCCAGAGATAAATTTACGTGAAGTAAGCGCAAAAG
>CAUPYN010000059.1:0-10185 GCA_963515575.1 uncultured Campylobacter sp. | reverse complement strand
TCGTGCCGGGGCTATGCTCAAAGCCTCGCCTGCTTTCAAGCGGAACGGTCTTTTGCGTGAGGCAAAATGCGATAAGAAACGCAAGCAGCGCTGCATAAACCCACATAAAGCCGTCAAAGCCTAAAATTTTCATACTAGCGCCCATTATCACGGACGAAAGAAGCGAGCCGAAAGAGTAACTAAAAAGCACGGCGCGACCTACTTCGATGCCTTGATTTTTGTGCTTTAAAACGTCGTTGGCGCGAGCGAGCGATAACGCGTAGAGACAAAAAGCGCCCGAGCCTAGAAAAAACGACAAAACGTACTGCGCGTAGATAGAGGGCTTAAGCGCCAAAAAACAAATAGCCGCAAATAGCGACACGCCCGCGCAGCACATTATCGCGGGGCGGCGACCGAATTTATCCGAAAAACCGCCGATGAGAGAGTGGGCGATAAAGCCGCCCGCCATCGCGACGGTCATAAAAAACGAAACCTCCCTCGCGCCGTATCCTTGCAGCAGGATATAAACGCTAGCCATCGCAAAAAAGCCGTTTATGAGGATGCCCGCTACGATGCTGGTAATGAGCGCCAAAGGCACGAGCGCAAAGACCTTCGGGATCGAGACGCTCTTTTTTTCGGGGATAGGCGGCTCTTTGATGCGGATTAAATTTAAAGGAATACTCGAAAACAAAATAAACGCCGCGCTAAGCAAAAGCACGTGAGAAGTGGATAAATTTAGCGATAGCACGAGGATACCCAGCCCAAAACATACGTAAAACGTGATCTCGTAAAATGCCAGTACTCGCGAGCGCACTTCGTTTCTAGCGCGCGCGTTGAGCCAGCTTTCGATTATCATCAAGATCGAGTAGTAGCAAAATCCCAAACACCCGCGCAAAAACGCCCAAAAATAGAGATTTTGGCTAAGGTCGTGAAACATCGCCGCGATACCAAAAAGCGACGCAAATATCCCAAAGCTCCTGATATGGCCGACTTTTGAGACGATTTTATGCGAAAATATCGTAGCTATCATAGCTCCAACGAAAAATACCGCGATAACAAATCCCGTCTCTAGCTCGTCCGCGCCCATTTTTTTTAGCTCGACGCCCGCAGAGCTGATGATGAGGCCGTTTCCTACAAACAAAAACGCCATCCCCACAAATAGTGCAAACATCGATCTGATCGTTATTATCGAGCTATTTCTCATTGCTTTTTACTCCATATATCAAAGCGCCCGCGGGCATCGCCGCAAGCGCGATCAAAAACGCGGCGATATCAAGATTGTCTTGTCTTTTTAGCGCCAAAAATCCGACGACCAAAATCGCATACGCAATCAGCCGAAAAGGCACGAAGGCGGTGAAATAGTTGGGCGAATTTTGCTTTAAATTACGCGCGAAATTTTGCTTTTTTGATGGTTTGGCTTCGCTGTCTTGATTTGATTTGCTCAAATTTGACTCGCTTGCCGCGCTCAAATTTGACCCACTATTTTGGCTTGCACCACTTAAATTTTGCTCGTCAAATTTAACCCGCTCGTTTTCGTCTTTTAAATTTGACGCGTCCAAAAGCTTAGCATTTTCGCGGTGCGGGTCATGCCCGTAAAATTTAGCCTCCGCAGGGCGATCGGGAAACTCCTCGTGATTTTCGCCCCATTCGTCTATGTCGTCATCCGCGGAGGCGTCGTAGTCTCGCACGCCGTTTTGCACGCGCTTTTTGTAGGCTTTAAAGGTTGCGGCTAACACCAAAAGCGAGCCCCAAAAAGCAACCTGCGAGCTGTAAAACCACGCGCGGCCAAATACTGCAGAGCCCAGCAACAATAAAGTCTCAAACGCACCGTAAACGGCAAGGAGCTTAAAATTCACTCATCGTCCTCGTCGTCGTCTTTCGCGGGTTTAAATTTACCTTCGTCTTTTAGCTGCTCAAGGCTTTTTATCTGCGCGTCGTAGGCTTTTTTGATGTTTAGCCCGGCTGCGGCGATACCGACGGCTACGCCCGCAAACAGCGTCCACGTCCAGCCCGTTTCTTTCATGATCCAGTACCCCGCGCCCGAGCCGATAATAATCGCTACGACGATAGAGATGCCAAGGCTTAGCTGCTCGGCGCCTTTTACGACCTCGCCTAAATTTATCCTAGCCATCAGACAAATCCCCAACTGTTTTTTATCTGCTCTTTTATCTTTTCTCGCTCTAGTTTTGCCTCTTTTAGCCGCTCCTCCAGCTCGGCAATCCTGGCTTTTACGCCTTGCATCCTCTCGTGCTCGTCGTGCATCTCGTCCGTGATCTCGTCAAAGCTCTCGTCGGCGGCCCTAACGGCAAAAACTATATCCTCGTCGCTCATCGACTTGCAAACAAAGCCCGTCTCAAACTGGCTAGGCGCTAGATAAACGCCGCGTTTTAGCATACTTGCGTGAAATTTGGCGTATAAATTTACGTCGCTTTTTAGCGCGTCGTCGTAGTTTTTGACCTCGTTTTGATTAAAGAAAAACCCGAACATCGAGCCTCGCACCGTCGTTTGCAGTGCGATACCGTGCTTTTTAGCGGCCTCGGCAAAGCCTCTCATTAGCAAATTAGCCTTTTTGCTTAGCTCGGCGTATAAACCGTCGTCGGCAAAAATTTTACTTAAACTTGCGATGCCGGCAGCCATAGCTACGGGATTGCCGCTTAGCGTACCGGCCTGATAAACTGCGCCTAGCGGACTTAGGCAGTCCATGATAGCGGCCCGTCCGCCAAATGCCGCAGCCGGGCAGCCGCCGCCGATAACCTTACCAAAGGTCACCAGATCGGCCTTTATACCGTTAAATTCGAACGATCCGCGCCTGCTCGCTCGAAATCCGCTCATGACCTCGTCAAAAATCAACACCGCGCCGTTTTCGTCGCAAAGTCGCCTAAGCCCGCTTAAAAACTCGTTAGTAGCAGGCACCAGCCCCATATTTCCGGCGATGGGCTCGATGATTAGCGCGCCGATTTTGCCTCTATTTGCCTCAAATATCGCCCGCACGCTTTCTATATCGTTGTAGCGCGCTAGATAGGTGTTTTTTACCACATCAGCAGGCACGCCGCCGCTTGAAGCGTTGCCGTATGTCGTGGCGCCGCTGCCTGCTTTTACCAAAAGCGCATCGCTGTGTCCGTGATAGCAGCCTTCAAATTTTATGAGTCCGTCCTTACCGCTAAAGCCGCGCGCCACGCGTATCGCGCTCATCGTGGCCTCAGTGCCGGAACTTACGAAGCGCACTTTTTCTACGTTTTTAAACTCGTCGCAGATTAGTTTGGCTAGCTTTGTTTCTAAATTTGACGGAGCACCAAAGCTTAGTCCTTTTTTAGCCGTTGCTATCACCGCGTTCTCGATATCCGGGTCGCAGTGTCCAAAGATGAGCGGCCCCCAGCTCTGGATGAAGTCCAGATAGCGGTTGCCCTCGATATCGACTAGATACGCGCCCTCGCCGCGATCTACTATAAAAGGCTCGCCGCCGACGCTGCCAAACGCGCGAACGGGCGAATCCACGCCGCCGGGGATATAAATTTTGGCTAGCTCAAAAGCTTCTTTGTTCGTCATTTTTTATCCTTGTTGAAATTTATCACGTATTCGTAAAGCAAATTTATCTCTTCGTCAGTTAAAAAGTAGCTAGGCATCATGCTCCTTGCGCCAAGTACCCCTTTTTTAAACGTCTCTAAATCAAGATTATTTATCCTAGGAGCTACCAGTTCTTTTTCCTCTTTTACTTTTGTTTTTTTATTTTCTTCTTTGTATTTTGCGATTACGCTGCCCTCGCCGCCGCTGCCGTGACACTTGTCGCAGCCGATGCCGCGCGGGTTTTGATAGAGCATCTTCGCGTATTCGTTTTTCGTGATAAAATCGCTCGCAAACGCCGCGCCGCAAAGTAATGCTGAAATCAGCCAAATTTTCATAAATTCTTTCGCTTTTTCGTAAATTTAATCTAAAATTAGCTATCATACAATCTTTGCGATTAAAAAGTAATAAAGGACGAAAATGACGATATTAGACGGCAAAAACGTAAGCGCGCAGGTAAAAGAAAGAGTAAAAAACGAAGCGTTAAATTTGAAAAATCAAGGCATAGAGCCTGCGCTTGCGGTGATACTAGTGGGCGAGGATAAAGCCAGCCAAACCTACGTCGCGGCAAAAGAAAAAGCCTGCATAGCCTGCGAGATAAAAAGCGTAATGCACCGCTTACCCGAGTCTACGACACAAAGCGAGCTAATCGCGCTAATAGACGTGCTAAATTTAGACGACGGCATCGACGGCATCCTAGTTCAGCTGCCGCTACCAAAGCACATAGATACGAATAAAATTTTAGAAACCATTAGCCCCGAAAAAGACGTGGACGGTTTTGCCGCGATAAACGTCGGCAAGCTAGCTAGCGGGCTTGACGGGTTCGTACCGTGCACGCCGCTAGGCATAATGGAAATTTTTAAAGCATACGATATAAATTTAGAGGGCAAAAACGCCGTCGTGATCGGACGCAGCAACATCGTGGGCAAACCGATGGCAAATCTACTGCTAAACGCCAACGTGACCGTAACCGTGACGCATAGCAAAACGCGAAATTTAAAAGAAATTTGCGCAGGCGCCGACATCCTAGTGGCCGCTATCGGCAGGGCAGATTTCGTAACGGCGGGTATGGTAAAAGACGGCGCAGTCGTGATCGACGTAGGCATAAACCGCATGGACGACGGCAAGCTAAAAGGCGACGTCAAATTTGACGAAGTAGCTCCAAAATGCTCGTTTATAACGCCAGTTCCCGGAGGCGTAGGACCGATGACTATCGCGATGCTACTTTCAAACACTATAAAATCAGCCAAAAACCGCGCGAAAAAGGCATAAATTTTGAAAAAAGCGTTTAATAAATTTTTAGATTTTTCAAACAGCTGGACGGGCACGGTCATCATCGTCTTGCTCGTGATTTTCTTTGTCGCGCAGGCCTTCGTGATACCGTCTGGTTCGATGAAGGATACGCTTTTAGTCGGTGATCATCTTTTCGTTAAAAAATTTAGCTACGGCATCTCGACTCCGCGCATTCCGTGGATCGAGGTCAAGGTTTTGCCAGATTTTAACGGTAACGGCCACCTCATCGAGGGCGCAAAGCCCGAGCGCGGCGATATCGTAGTTTTCCGCTATCCGCACGATGAAAAGATCCACTACGTCAAGCGAAATTTTGCAGTCGGCGGCGATGAAGTGATTTTCACCGAAAAGGCGCTATTTTTACACCCGCACGAGGGCGAGGAGTTTATAAAGGCAAATTTTGATGAAAAAGATATCGTTAAATTTGGCGGTAAGCTTTTCGTACGCGAGCCATATAAATTCGGCGGCATCCACTACGACGAGAAGGTAAATTTATTTGATCTAGCCGTAAACTACCTAAACTCGAGCAAATTCGCCATGCAACCCGTTATCGTAAACGAGCTACCCAGCGTAGGCAACTATCCGTTTAACGCATTTTATTTTCAGGTTCCTGAAGGCGAGTTTTTCATGATCGGCGATAACCGCGACCACTCAAACGACAGCCGCTTTTGGGGGCCCGTGGCATACAAAAATATCGTCGGCAAGCCTTGGTTTGTATATTTTAGCTGGGACGACGAATACAAAATCAGATGGAACAGAGTCGGCAAGAGTGTTGATTTTATACAAAACTCGCCTGAGCTGCTAGATGCCGCCAGAGCCGAAGCTAAAAACGACGGAAATAAGATCGAATGAACCTTGATAGCATCGACTTCGCTCAGGTAGCGATCCTGGTCGCCGTGCTAGTTATCTCCGTCGTCGGCCACGAGATCGCGCACGGATATGCGGCGTTTAAATTCGGCGACCTAACAGCTAAAAATTTGGGGCGGCTCAGCATAAATCCCATAAAACACGTCGATCCGCTAGGCACTATCGTCGTGCCCGCACTCATGTATCTTAGCACGGGAGTGACGTTTGGCTGGGCTAAACCCGTACCCATAAATTTACGCACGGTGCTTTATAACGGCGGCTACAAGGCTGCTATCATCGTCGCGCTTGCGGGCATCGCGTACAACCTTGCTCTTTTCGTGCTAGCTTTCTGTGCATTTAAATTTGTCGGTTTTGACGGTTTTTTTGACGGCGCGGTAGCGGAGTTTGTATTTATGCTTGCAGCCGTAAATTTAGTCCTGGCCCTCTTTAACCTCTACCCTATCCCGCCTCTTGACGGCTCCAAAGCGCTTGAGTATCTTTTGCGCATTTTTGGGCTTCACGGCGCGGCAAACTGGCTAAATAGCATGCAAAAATACGGCTTTGTCGCGCTAGTTATCATCGTGATCTCGCCGCTAAAGGATTACTTTTTCGAGCCGATACGATATGCCGTGGCGATCATGAGGATGTTTTTGTAAACAGCGAATTTTAAAATTTAGCCTAAATTTCGCTTCTAAAGGCTCGCGGCGAAATTTTACTTTAATGCTTTTTTGCTATAATTAAGCATTTTTTAGCTTATGGAAATTTCATGAAAATAGACAAAATTTTTATCACGAGCGACCACGCGGGCTTTGATTTTAAGGCGCAAATTTGCGAGCTTTTAAAAAGCGAAGGTTTTAGCGTATGCGACCTAGGAACGCATAGCAAAGATAGCGTAGATTATCCCGATTTTGCCGAGCTTTTGGCGCAAAATTTGCGGCACGAAAACGAATACGGCGTGCTAATCTGCGGCACGGGTATCGGCATCAGTATCGCGGCCAACCGCCATTCGCACGTTCGCTGCGCTCTTTGTCACGACGTCACAACGGCAAAACTAGCGCGCGAACATAACGACGCAAACGTACTAGCCATGGGTGCTAGAACGATAGGCGACGCGGTCGCTGCAGATATGATAAAAGCCTTTTTCGCTACCGAATTTGCCGGCGGCAGACACGAAAGGCGCGTGAAAAAGCTAGGAGGCGAGAAATGACCGATTGGCTCGTACTTACCGTTTTAATTTGCATTTGTATCTATCTTACCGTTATGGTGTTTTACTTTAAAACCCTGCTTAAAAAAGAGCGCACGACGCGCGATTTTATGAAAAACAATCTCCAAGATACCGAAGTCGTCATCCGCAAGCTGCAAATCCAGCTCCAGCGCGGTTTAGGCAACATTGACATCCTCACCGACGAGCTAAATAAAGTCAAAAACGATGCCAACGCCCTTCGTACCAGAAACTCGCAGTACCGCCTGGAAAACGACAAACTTCGCCAGCGCATCCGCGAGTTAGAGGGCAAAATCGAAGCGCTACTATAAATCAAATTTAAAGGCAAAAAATGAAAGAACTAGACAAAGCGGGGAAAGAATTTTTATTAAATTCCATCCGCTGCATAAACGATTTTCCAAAACCGGGCATAGTATTTCGCGACATCACGACGCTACTAAACAACAAAGAGGCGTTTAATTTTTTAATGGATCATCTAGTTGCCAGATACGAGGGTGCCGATATCGATTTCATCGCAGGCATCGAGTCGCGCGGATTTATATTCGCAGCGGCTTTGGCGGCTAGACTGCGACTGCCTTTCGTACCGATTAGAAAGCCAAAAAAACTGCCATACATCACGATCTCGCAAAAATACAGCCTAGAATACGGCGTAGACGAAGTGCAAATTCACGTCGATGCATTCGGCGAAAAAGCGGGCGCAAAAGTGCTTTTAATCGACGATCTAATCGCTACGGGAGGCACGGCTAAGGCTAGCGTCGAGCTAATCAATCAAACAAACGCCGTTTGCGTAGAGGCCTGCTTTTTGATCGATTTAAAGGATCTTGGCGGTAGCGCAAATTTACGCCCGCTAACTAAAATTTATAGTATTTTGGAGCTATGATGGAAGAATTTTTTACGAAACTACTCATCGAGTACGGCTACATCATACTATTCGTCTGGTGCATAATGGAAGGCGAAATGGCGCTCATAATGGCGGGCATCCTCTCTCATCAAACGCATATGCATATCGCGCCGGCCATCTTCGTAGCAGGTCTGGGCGGCTTCGTCGGCGATCAAATTTACTTTTATCTAGGCCGCTATAATAAAAAATATATCGCCAAAAAGCTTCATACCCAGCGCCGCAAATTCGCCATCGCGCATATAATGCTGAAAAAATACGGCTGGCCGATCATCTTTATCCAGCGCTATATGTACGGCTTTCGCGTCATCATACCGATGACCATAGGCTTAACCGGATACAGCGCGAAAAAATACGCGCTCATCAACCTAATAAGCGCGTGGTGCTGGGCCGCGATAACGATAATTCCCGCGTGGGTTTTGGGCGAGCACATACTTGAAATTTTACACAAAGCAAAAGAGCACTGGTACGTCGCCGTGCCGGTAGTAGCGATATTTTTAGGCGCTTTGCTCTACGGCTTTAAGCGCATAGAAAATAAAATTTTAAACGAAAGGAAACATAGAGGTGCAATTTCAAATAGTAAATAAAAATTTAGACGAAATCAAGGCTGATTTGGAGCTGATTTTCGTCGTAGATAAAAACCTAAAACATAAATTTATAAAAGACGAAAAGGCGTTTAAATTCGCCAACTACAAGGGCGAGAGCGTCTTGCTTTTGCTAGAAAGCGGCAGGATCTACGTACCGCTAAATAAGCTTGATTACGATGAGCTTCGCATAGCCGCGGCAAAAGCCTACAACGCGGTAAAATCGCTAAATGTAAAAAGCCTAAAACTGGCCTCATACGTCGCAGGCTGCCAAAAAATGAGCTTTCAAGCTCTAACCGAGGGCTTTTTGCTGGGTGCTTATGAATTTAACAAATACAAAGAAAAAAAAGAAAAATACGCGCTAAAAGATATTATTTTTAGTAGCGAGGAGTTTAGCGGCGAGGACGTCCGCGAAAACGACGCACAGGACGGCTTTGCTCACGGCGAGATAATCGCTACGGCGACAAATTTCACCAAAGATATCGTAAACGAAATACCTGAAATTTACACCCCGCAAAAAATGGCCGAAGAGGCGCAAAATTTAGCTAAGTCTAGCCCAAATTTAAGCTGCAAAATTTACGACGAGAAATTCCTCGAAAAAGAAAAGATGAACGCATTTTTAGCGGTAAACAAAGCCAGCGTCCATCCGCCTCGCCTCATCCACCTAATCTACAAGCCAAAAGGCGCAAAAAAACGCGTAATCTTCGTCGGCAAAGGGCTAACCTACGATAGCGGAGGGCTTAGCTTAAAACCGGCTGATTATATGCTAACTATGAAAGCCGACAAAAGCGGCGCAGCTGCGGCGATGGGTATAATTAAAGGCGCGGCCGAACTAAATTTGCCGTTTGAAATTCACGCTATTTTAGGCGCAACCGAAAATATGATCGGCGGCAACGCCTATAAACCAGACGACGTGCTGATCTCTCGCAGCGGCGTTAGCATCGAGGTGCGAAACACCGACGCCGAGGGCCGTTTGGTGCTCGCAGACTGCCTTAGCTACGCGCAGGATTTTAAGCCCGATATCCTCATCGACATGGCGACGCTAACGGGCGCTTGCGTGGTCGGACTTGGCGAATACACGAGCGGTATAATGGGCAACAACGAGGAGCTAAAAGCGGAATTTAAAGCAAAAGCGGCAAAAAGCGGCGAGCTAAACACGATTTTAGAGTTTAACCCTCATTTGCGCGAGCTAATCAAAAGCCAGATCGCAGACGTCAGCAACACAGGCTCTAGTCGCTACGGCGGCGCGATCACGGCGGGTATTTTCCTAGATAAATTTATAAAAGACGAATTCAAAGACAAGTGGATACATCAAGATATCGCAGGCCCCGCATACACCGAAAAAGCTTGGGGATATAACCAGGCGGGCGCGACGGGAGCGGGCGTGCGAATGAATCTTTATTATCTATGCGCTATGGCAAAGGAGCTGTAATGGGACTAGCAGTAGGTATCGTAGGCTTGCCAAACGTCGGCAAATCAACCACATTTAATGCGCTAACCAAAGCGCAAAACGCCGAAAGCGCAAACTATCCGTTCTGCACGATCGAGCCAAACAAAGCCGTCGTACCGGTGCCCGATAAGCGCCTAGGCGAGCTAGCCAAAATCGTAAATCCAAATAAAATCCAATACTCCACGATCGAATTCGTCGATATCGCAGGACTCGTAAAGGGCGCAAGCGCAGGCGAAGGTCTGGGAAATAAATTTCTCTCAAACATCCGTGAGACCGAGGTGATTTTACACATCGTGCGCTGCTTTGAGGATGAAAACATCACGCACGTAGAGGGCGGCGTAGATCCCGTCAGGGA
>CAUPYN010000058.1:0-10208 GCA_963515575.1 uncultured Campylobacter sp. | reverse complement strand
GGTTGGTAGCCGTAGTGGTTTTTATGATCTCTTGAAACTCTCTGTAATCATAGTCTCCGGAGAGATCTTGCCTGATATCAGCGATCTTTTGCGCCATATAAGAGGCTATCTCTGTTTTGTTGGCAAATACTGCCGCCGCTACCGGGTCTGCGGCTCTAGCTTCTGCAGAAGTGGCTACTTCGAATAGTTTAACTAGAGTGTCGCCTCTGCTGTAACCTGCGTCTAGGTGTCTAACCCACGCATTGATACCGTCCGGGTCTCTTACATAGTCTTTACCTAGGATGTTTTTGTAGATGAGCTCTACATAGCCTCTATTTGTGCTTATGTCTATACCCAGACTAGCATAATAAGGCGCCGTAGCCGGAGATGCCAGCATCTCGTTGGCTATCTGAGCCTGCGTTTTAGTAGCGCCTGCGGCTACCCACGCTCTAAAGCCGTCGCCTTCCGGGGCTCTGTTAAATAACGCAACGTAAAGCTGCGCTACTTGGGCTTGTGTTACTGCCATTAAGGACTCCTTTATAAAATTACTTGATGTTTTTAGTGTTCTATTTACAGAAAACTATCGCCAATTATACCATAATTTTTATAAAATGAAGGAAAGCGTTTTTTAATTTAGTTAGGTGATCACTACAAAAAACGATAATGTTCAAGGCGTATAAATAAAATTTTTGTTTCATGTTGCGGCCGTAGTAGCGTTAAATTTACCAATATTTTTTAGCAATGCTTACCTGGTCTTTAGAAACTTGATGTATAGACTTGCTTGCCGCGTTTAGATATTTTGCGGATCTTTTTTGGAGACTAATAAACAAAGATGTCGCTAGGCTGCCGGCTAAATAAATTTATCATTTAAGCCGTCCAAGAGCGGCAGTAAGCAAATACGCACCCATCGCTATACCATGGATTTTTTAACTTATCTTGAGACTAAAATTTTACCGTATTTATCGGTTTTTAAAGAGAGTATCGGTTCTTAAGCCAATTTTGTTTAACATGGTTTATTTAAAAAGTTTAAAAAGCAAATAGTGTAGTTGTGTCAAAAATAGTACTAAGAAATTCTAAAATTTAGCCATATTTAGTAGTATCAATGGCTCATTTTTCCTAAGCTATACACAAGTGAAATTACTACATAAATATGTTGTATACGTATTTCAAAGGCTTAAAAAAAGTCCATAAATTGGGGGTATATTTTAGGTAGAATGGTGTCCCCAGCGAGATTCGAACTCACGGCCTCAGAATTAGGAATTCTGCGCTCTATCCGGCTGAGCTATGAGGACATACAAGCAGTAAATTCAACTAACTTAACAGCTTGTCAAATTTTATTATATAAAAATACGACTTGCCCCAACTACGAGAATTTGACGGCAGTCGTTTAACTAAATTTAAGGCGAGGACTCGCATCCCCGCCAAATTCGGCTTAGCCGTTTCTTTTCTTGATAATCTCTTCGCTAACGTTCTTTGGAACTTCCTCATAGTGGTCAAATTCCATAGAATAAGTCGCGCGACCTTGCGTCATAGAGCGAAGGTCGGTAGAGTAACCAAACATCTGGGCTAGCGGGCAGAAAGCAGTAATAATCTTGCTTCCGTTGCGCTCGTCCATAGAATTTACTTGACCGCGGCGTTTGTTTAAGTCGCCGATAACGTCGCCCATATAATCCTCAGGCGTCTCAACCTCGACCTTCATCATAGGCTCAAGGATAACCGCGCCCGCTTTTCTAGCGCCCTCTTTGAAGCCCATAGAAGCAGCTAGTTTAAACGCCATTTCAGACGAGTCGACCTCGTGGTAGCTACCGTCAAATAGAGTAACTTTAACGTCCTCAACCGGATAGCCGGCAAGTACGCCGCTTTGTAGCGCTTCTTTGCAGCCTTTTTCAACAGCCGGTATGTACTCTTTAGGAACCACGCCGCCTTTAATGTCGTTAACGAACTCAAATCCGCTAGCCGCAGGTAGCGGCTCAAGGCGCAAGAATACGTGTCCGTACTGACCGCGACCGCCTGATTGTTTAGCGTATTTATACTCTTGCTCGACTGTTTTGCGGATAGTCTCGCGGTATGCGACTTGCGGCTGACCTACTTCGGCATCGACTTTAAATTCGCGTAGCATTCTATCTACGATGATCTCAAGATGAAGCTCACCCATACCGCTGATAATGGTTTGACCGCTCTCTTCGTCGGTACCTACTCTAAAGCTTGGGTCCTCTTGAGCTAGCTTTTGAAGCGCGATAGCCATTTTTTCTTGGTCGGCTTTAGTTTTTGGCTCTACGGCAACGCTGATAACCGGCTCAGGGAAATCCATCTTCTCAAGGATAACCTTGTCTTTTTCGCTCGCAAGCGTATCGCCGGTTAGGGTATTTTTTAGACCTACGACCGCACCGATCTCGCCCGCATGAAGAATCGAAATTTCCTCGCGTTTGTTTGAGTGCATTTTTAGCAAGCGACCGATTCTTTCTTTATTATCCTGAACGGTGTTGTAAGCATAACTACCGCTCTCAAGACTACCGCGGTAAACGCGGATAAAGGTAAGCTGTCCGACAAACGGGTCGGTCATAATCTTAAACGCAAGAGCCGCAAATTCGCCGTTATCAGTGCTTTCTACCGTTACTTCGCTACCATCTTCATAAACGCCCTTGATCGCCTCGATCTCATCCGGTGCAGGCAAATACGCTACTACCGCATCAAGTAGCGGCTGGATGCCTTTATTTTTAAATGCCGTTCCGCAAAGCATCGGAGTTATCGTCATTCTTAAGCAGCCTGCTTTGATCCCTTTTTTGATCTCTTCTTCGCTTAGCTCCTCGCCTGAGAAAAATTTCTCCATCAAGCTATCGTCGGTTTCAGAAACTGCTTCGATCAACTTAGTGCGGTACTCTTCTGCTTTTTCTTTTACCTCTGCAGGGATTTCTATCTCTTTATAATCAGTCGGCTTTTTGTCGTCTTCCCAAACGTAAGCTTTCATCTTAACAAGATCGACTACGCCTCTAAAGTTATCCTCTGCACCGATAGGAATTTGAATAGGCACCGGATTTGCTTTTAGGCGGTTTCTGATTTGAGACTCGACGTTAAAGAAATTTGCGCCGATTCTGTCCATTTTATTTACAAAAACAATTCTTGGGACGTGATATTTATTTGCTTGTCTCCAAACGGTCTCAGACTGAGGCTGTACGCCGCCGACTGAGCAAAATACTGAAACAGCACCGTCAAGAACACGCATAGAACGCTCAACCTCGATAGTAAAGTCAACGTGGCCCGGAGTGTCGATCAAATTTATCTGGTGATCTTTCCAAAAGCAAGTAGTCGCCGCAGATGTAATCGTAATGCCGCGCTCTTTTTCTTGCTCCATCCAGTCCATCGTAGCAGCACCGTCGTGAACCTCGCCGATCTTGTGACTCATGCCCGTAAAGAACAAAATTCTTTCGCTGGTCGTAGTTTTACCGGCATCGATGTGAGCGGCGATACCGATGTTTCTAACCATATGTAAAGGGGTTTTTCTATCTGCCATACCAGCCTCCTCTTACCAGCGGTAGTGAGCAAACGCTTTGTTAGCTTCTGCCATTTTATAGGTGTCTTCCTTCTTTTTGAAAGACGCGCCTTTTGAATTTGCCGCATCAAGTAGCTCGTTAGCTAGCTTGTCAATCATGGTTCTTTCGCTTCTTTTTCTAGCAAAACCGATGATCCAGCGGATAGCAAGAGCTTGCTGGCGAGCTGGACGAACTTCTACCGGTACTTGGTAGGTAGCACCGCCGACGCGACGAGATTTAACCTCCATAAGAGGCTTAATGTTTTCGATAGCATCGTTAAACACGTCTATACCTTTTACGTCGCCGCTTTTTTTCTCGATAGCTTTGATAGCGCCGTACATGATCTCGGTAGCGATGCTTTTTTTGCCGTCGTACATAAGAGAGTTAATAAATTTAGTGATTACCTTATTGCCGTAAATTGGATCCGGCATTACTTCCCTGACGGGAGCTTTTCTTCTTCTCATTTGATTATTCCTTCAAATTTTATAAATTTTACTCAAACCTATGCCGCTAATGGCATGGTCTGCGAACCTAAATTTTTATTTCTTTTTACCTGCTGCGGCTGCTGCTTGACCGGGTTTTGGACGTTTAGCGCCGTATTTTGAGCGAGAAACAGTTCTTTTCGCAACGCCAGCTGTATCAAGAGCGCCGCGTACGATGTGGTATTTAACACCCGGTAAGTCTTTAACACGGCCGCCGCGCACTAGCACGATGCTGTGCTCTTGTAGGTTGTGGCCTTCGCCGCCGATATAGCTGATCACTTCAAATCCGCTTGTAAGCCTAACTTTGGCAACTTTTCTCAAAGCCGAGTTTGGTTTTTTAGGAGTCGTAGTATAGACCCTAGTGCAAACTCCTCTTCTTTGAGGACACTCTTTTAGCGCTGGAGATTTTGACTTAAAAGTCACTTTCTTGCGCTCTTTTCTGACCAATTGATTAATGGTTGGCACAGTAATTCCTTTCGACTAAATTTATTAAAAAGACTTGATTTTATTTAAATTTGGCTTAATATAAGGTAAATTCCATCTTTAAGACCGAATTTTATCGCGCTAATCTTTTCTAATCGCGTATTTTCCGCTTCCGTTAAAGATGATGCAGAGCGACAAGGCGATGTAAAGATATAAAATTTCAGCCTTAAAGCCGCCGACATTTGTAAGCTCAAGTAAATTTCCAAGTCTGTGGTGGGCGCATATTATCGTTAGACTCGTGCCGATAACGAGCTGCTCCAATCCTTGAAAATATCCCTAAAATTATCATTATCGGTGCAACAACCTCGCCTATATAGGAGCCGTAAGCCACAATCTCAGGCAAGCCGGCTTTTGTTAAAATACTTTTTACGCCGCCTATGCCGTGTAAAATTTTCGCAAAGCCGTGCATAAAAAGGCAGACACCAAGCCCTAGTCTCGCAAACAAAATTCCCAAATCGAAATTTTTCTTTTTTACTCCAAATTTTCAAATTTAAAGGATTGATTTTATCCGGCTAGCTTTAAAATGAGGCAAATTTAAGCCCCGCCGAATTTGGCGAGGCTTGCGGGGTTAAATTTAGTTTTGTTTTAGCTTGATCTTTTGATCTTGATAAAGACCAGTCCCAACAGGAATCATGCGTCCTAGGATGACGTTTTCTTTTAGATCCTCGAGGTGGTCGATCTTGGCTGCGATCGAAGCCTCGGTTAGAACCTTGGTCGTCTCTTGGAACGATGCGGCCGAGATCACGCTATCGCTTCCGATGGCAGCGCGCGTAACGCCTAGCAAAATAGGCTCGGCGATCGCAGGATTGCCGCCCATTCGCATTATGCGCTCGTTTTCTTCTTTAAATCTCGTTCGAGAGATCATATCGCCGGTAATGAAATTAGTATCGCCGCTATCTACTATCTTAACCTGGCGAAGCATCTGAGAAACGATGATCTCGATGTGCTTATCGGCGATCGCAACGCCTTGAGAGCGGTAAACTTGCTGAATTTCGCTGATCAAATAATAATGCAGTGCCTTCTCGCCCAAAATTCTCAAAACGTCATGGCTTGATATTAGCCCGTCGGTTAGCTTCTCGCCGGCGTGGATAAATTCGCCGTCGCGAACCTGAATTTGACGAGTTTTATCTATCAGATACTCTGACGTAGCGCCGTCGTCGGCGTGGATAACGATACGCTCTTTAGATCGAAGCGGTTTTTCGAATCTTACGGTACCGTCGATTTCAGCGATGATAGCCGTATTTTTCGGGCGTCTAGCCTCAAATAGCTCGGAGACTCTCGGCAAACCGCCCGTAATGTCTTTTGACTTAGCCACGGCCTTAGGCGTCTTAGCTAGGATATCGGCCTGCGCTACCGTAGCGCCGTCCGTTACGAATATCGCCGTTTTAGGCTCTAGTTGATAGCGGATCATCTTACCTTCGTCCATGCTAATCACGATAGTAGGCTTGATGCCGGAAGGTAGATACTCGTTTATAACCAAACGGCTCTGACCGGTCGCCTCGTCATACTGCTCGGCGGCGCTGTATCCAGGTTCTATGTCCTCGTACGATACTCTGCCCGCAGCCTCGGCGATGATCGGCGTAGAGTACGGATCCCACTCGGCTATGACGGTTTTTTCTTGGTTTTCAGGCTCAGATATGACCGCTTTGCTATCCACGGTGTCGCTATCGTTTGCTTTGATGATAGAGTTTCGCGGGATATAGTAGCGAACCGCCTCTCTGTCATCCTCGTCGGCAACCACGACGAATAGCCCTTTTTCGGTTACGACGTGACCTTTTTTGATATTTCTTAAGCGCTCTAAATAATCGCCTTTTAGGATATAAAATTTAAGCACGCCGTTTGCGCCCGCAACGACTTTCTTAGCGATCGGCTCGCCATCTTCAACCTTTATCTCGCTGGCAAACGGGATACGATTAGGCACGTTCCAGCCCTCTTTTATGACTTCGGCGATACTTTCGTTTTCTTTGACTGCGTCGCCGTTAGCATAAGGGATGTAAATTTTACCCTCAACCTTACCGCTAACGCCCGCTAGCTCGTTAGGTTTAGCTAGGTCGCCTCTTCGTAGAGTATATTTAACCTCTTCTTTTTTGCCTTTTACGATGATGTTTACGTCCTCGTGAGCGATCTCGATCTCGATCTTTCCGTCAAACGGGGCTTTGATCTTAGGCTCGACGAGCAAGACGGCCGAGTTTCTGCGATTTGCCACGATTCTCTTGCCGCCGTTTTCGTAAACGTTTAGATTGTAGTATCTTATAAAGCCCTCTTTTTGCGCGACGACTTGGTAGTCTTGCTGCTCGGTCGACGCCGTACCGCCGATGTGGAAGGTTCTTAGCGTTAGCTGAGTTCCTGGCTCTCCGATAGACTGAGCTGAGATGATACCGACTGCTTCGCCCGGTTTTACCAGCTTTCCTTCGCCCAAATTCACGCCGTAGCATTTAGCGCAAACACCTTTTGCGGCTTTACAAGTTATCGGCGTTCTGATGCTTACCGATTTTATACCTGCTTCGGTTATCGCTTTGGCTTTTTCTTCGTCTATTAGCGTTCCTTCGCTAAATAGCACTTCGTTTGCTATCGGATCGATCACGTCGTCGGCTAGCACGCGGCCTAAAATTCTCTCTTCCAGGCTCTCGATAAGCTCGCCGTTGTCGGTGATCTCGGTGATCTCGACGCCCTCGTGAGTACCGCAGTCGTGCATAGTGACTTTCACGTTTTGCGCGACGTCGATTAGCTTTCTGGTTAGGTATCCGGCATTCGCCGTTTTTAGCGCGGTATCTGCTAGACCCTTTCTGGCACCGTGGGTTGAGTTAAAGTACTCAAGAACGTTTAGACCTTCGCGGAAGTTTGATATAATCGGCGTCTCAATGATCGAGCCGTCAGGCTTCGCCATAAGACCGCGCATACCGGCTAGCTGACGAATTTGCGCCGCAGAGCCTCTCGCGCCGCTGTCGGCCATCATATAAATAGAGTTAAATCCGCCCTTATCTCCCTGGATGAGCTTCATCATCTCGCCCGCAACGACGTTGTTCGTATCCGTCCAGATGTCGATGATTTTATTGTATCTCTCTGAGTCCGTTAGTAAGCCCGCGCCATATTGATTTTGTATCTCGCGGACCTTTTTCTTGGCTTCGTTGATATATTTTTGTTTGCTGTCAGGCACGATGATATCGGCGATAGAGATCGAGATACCGGCCTTGGTCGCATAGCGGAAGCCCAAATTTTTAAGCTTATCCAAAAATCCCGCCGTCACCTCAAGGCCGCCGTTTTTGTAAACGTAATCGACCAAATTTGCGATATCTTTTTTCTTCATAACCCTGTTCCACATATTTTCAGGAACGAAATCAGGCAGAATCGAGCGGATGATAAGGCGGCCGGCAGTCGTAAATAGCGTCTTGCCACCAATCATCGTTTTGATTTTCGAGTGCACCTCTAGGCAGTGTGCCTCCTCGGCGATCATTACTTCGTCTACGGATGCGAAAATTTTATTTGCACCCTTGCTGTCGGTCTTTTCTAGGCTTAGGTAGTAAATTCCCAAAACCATATCCTGGCTAGGAACCGTGATAGCCTTACCGCTTGCAGGAAGCAAGATATTCATCGAGCTAAGCATCAAAATTTTGCACTCTGCGATAGCTTCTTGAGATAGCGGTACGTGAACGGCCATCTGGTCGCCGTCGAAGTCCGCGTTAAATGCGGCGCAAACTAGCGGATGTAGCTGGATAGCCTTGCCCTCGACGAGTACCGGGTGAAACGCCTGGATAGATAATTTGTGAAGCGTCGGAGCGCGGTTTAGCATGACCGGGTGATCCTTAACAACCTCCTCTAGGCACTCCCAGACCTCGTTCGTCTTATCCTCTATCATCTTTTTGGCTTGTTTTACGGTCGTAGCGTAGCCCTTCTCCTCGAGGCGAGCTAGCAAATGCGGCTTAAACAGCTCAAGAGCCATACGTTTAGGCAAACCGCACTGATCCATGCGTAGTTTTGGTCCGACCACGATAACGGAACGACCGGAAAAATCCACGCGTTTACCGAGCAAATTTTGGCGGAAGCGGCCTTGCTTACCTTTAATGATTTCAGAAAGCGATTTTAGAGGGCGTTTATTTGCGCCTTTTACGGCATTTGCGCGTCGTCCGTTGTCAAATAGCGCATCGACGGATTCTTGAAGCATACGCTTTTCGTTTCTGATGATAATCTCAGGCGCGTCAAGCTCCATAAGGCGTTTTAAACGCGCATTTCTATTTATAACGCGGCGATACAAATCATTTACGTCAGAAACCGCAAATTTACCGCCGTCAAGGCTAACTAGCGGACGAAGATCCGGCGGAAGGACCGGCAAATTTGTAATCATCATCCACTCGGGACGGTTACCGGAATTTAAAAAGCTCTCGACGACTTTTAGTCTTTTTACTATGGTTTTTTTCTTGGCTTCAGAATTTGTCGCGCTGATCTCGTCTTTTAGGGTATTTAGAAGCTCGACTAAATCGATATTTGCTAGCAAATCGCGGATAACTTCGCCGCCCATTCTGGCTCTAAATCCGCTCTCTTCGAAGCGAGAAGCCAAAGAGACATATTGCTCTTCGTTTAAAACATCGAAAATTTCTACCTTTTTGCTATTTTCGGTATCGTAAAATGCGTCGCCTACGCTCTCGACGATATACGCCTCGTAGTAAAGCACGCGCTCAAGATCTTTCATCTTTATGCCAAGTAGCGTTCCTATGCGGCTTGGGAGCGAATTTACGTACCAGATATGCGCAACAGGGGTCACGAGCTCGATGTGGCCCATTCTAGAGCGGCGCACCTTTGAGCTAGTTACCTCGACGCCGCATTTTTCGCACTTGATGCCTTTATAGCGCATTTTTTTGTACTTACCGCAAAGGCACTCGTAATCGCGAATCGGACCGAAAATTTTAGCACAAAACAGGCCGTCGCGCTCAGGTTTTAGCGTGCGGTAGTTTATGGTTTCGGGTTTTTTAACCTCGCCGTGGCTCCATGACTTTATCCTCTCAGGGCTAGCCAAACGAAGCTGAAACGCTTCAAAATCGCGCGGTCTGCGTTCTTCTTTTATCTCAATAGGTTTTAACTCACTCATTATTTTCATCCTCATCGTATATCTCGACATCAAGCGCCAATGATTTTAGCTCGTTTGTTAGAACGAAAAATGTCTCAGGAATACCTGTTTCAGGCACGTTTTCGCCTCTAGTTAGGGCTTTATATGCAGACAAACGTCCCTCGACGTCGTCTGATTTGACAGTTAGCATCTCGCGAAGCGTATGAGCCGCACCGTATGCCTCAAGCGCCCAAACCTCCATCTCTCCGAATCTTTGTCCGCCAAATAGCGCCTTACCACCGACTGGCTGCTGAGTAACTAGGCTATATGGACCCGTGCTTCTAGCGTGGACTTTTTCGTCGACTAGGTGGTGAAGCTTTAGCATATACATACATCCGACGTTTACGCGCTCCTTAATCTTTGAGCCCGTGCGTCCGTCGTAAAGCTCGGTCTTGCCGTCCATATCGATCTTAGCTAGTTCAAATAGTTTCATCAGCTCATCGACTCTAACGCCCTCAAATATAGGCGTGGCAAATTTGACGCCGTTAGCCCAATCTCTAGCGTAATCCAAAAGCTGCTCATCGATCAATTTGCATAGAGTCAAATTAGCATCCAAAAAATAAGACGTAGAGGCTATCTCGATAATATTTTCTCGTAACTCTTTTACCCACTCGCCATTTTTCTAAATGAAAA
>CAUPYN010000057.1:0-10255 GCA_963515575.1 uncultured Campylobacter sp. | reverse complement strand
AACGTTGCTACCGTTGAGACTTTGGGCGTTACTAGAAAGGTAAGCCTAGATCTCATCTCTGAAGAGGTGAAAGTTGGCGAATACGTGCTAATCCACGTTGGATACGCCATGCAAAAGATCGATACGCAGTTTGCGCTTGAGAGCTTGGAGGTCTATCAAAAGATCGCTGATGATATGAACGCGGGGAAAATTTGATGGATCTTATCAATGACTTTCGCGATAAAAATTTAATCCTAGCCCCTTCAAAACTGATACAAAAAGAGAGCGTAAAACCGCTAAATATCATGGAAATTTGCGGCGGACACACGCACTCGATCATGAAATTTGGCCTGCCGCAGCTAGTCGGCGAGCATATAAATTTCGTCCACGGCCCGGGCTGTCCCGTCTGCGTGATGCCAAGGAGCCGCATAGACGAGGCGATCAAGCTAGCCCAGATGCCAGGCGTGATTCTCTGCACTCTAGCCGATATGCTCAGAGTCCCAGGCTCAAACACCAGCCTGCAAAAGCTGCGAGGCGAGGGTTGCGACATCAGGGCGTTATATAGCCCGCTAGACTGTATCAAGATCGCGCGCGAAAATCCCGAAAAGAGCGTGATATTTTTCGCAATCGGGTTTGAGACGACGACGCCTATGAGCGCGAATTTGGTCCAAAAAACGCTAGAACTCGGGCTAAAAAATCTCTTTTTCCATATAAATCACGTTACGGTCCCCGCACCTGTGCGAGCGATCCTAAACGACGAGGACGTCAAGATCGACGCATTTTTGGGCCCTAGCCACGTGAGCGTGATCACGGGATACGGCATCTACGAGAGCATCGCTGCGGAGTATAAAAAGCCTATCGCGGTTAGCGGATTTGAGCCGCTTGATCTGATGGATGGCATCCTAAACCTCGTCCGCCAGCAAAACGCAGGCACGCACGAGGTCTATAACGAATACGCAAGAGTCGTTACGCGCGAGGGCAACGTAAAAGCGCAGGAACTCGTAGCTAAATTTTTCGAGCCGTGCGACTTCTCGTGGCGCGGTCTTGGCGCGATCGCGCAAAGCGGTATGAGGCTGCGCCCCGAGTATGCGAAGCTTGACGCGAGGGTTAAATTTGACTGCAATGTGCAAAGCAAAGGCGAGAGCAAAGCCTGTATCTGTCCTGAAATTTTACGCGGGCGAGCAAAGCCATTCGACTGTAAAATTTTCGCTAAAGCCTGCACGCCAAAAACCCCGGTGGGCTCGTGCATGGTCTCTAGCGAGGGCGCATGCGCGGCATACTACAAATACGGCGACGTCAAAAGCGCGGGCTAAGAGGAGGCAAATTTGAGCAAGATAATGCTAAGCCACGGCGGCGGCGGCGAGGAGATGAACTCGCTCATAAACGAGACGATTTTTAGAATATTCGACAACGAAATTTTGCGTGAGAGCAACGATAGCGCGATACTAAATTTCGGCGATCTTTGCGCGGACGAGAGTGCTAAAAGCTCGGCAAATTTGAAGCCAAAATTTAACGGCAAACTAGCCTTTAGCACCGATAGCTTCGTGGTTACGCCGATATTTTTTAACGGCGGCGACATCGGCAAGATCGCTGCGTGCGGTACGATAAACGACCTAGCTATGGTGGGCGCCGAGGCAAAATACCTAAGTTGCGCGCTAATCGTCGAGGAGGGCCTAGAGATAGCCGAGCTAGAGCGCGTGCTGGGCTCGCTAGCCACGGTCGCTCGCGAAAACGGCGTGCGGATAGTTTGCGGTGATACGAAGGTCGTGCCGCGCGGTAAATGCGATAAAATTTTTATCAACACGAGCGGTATCGGCGAGATCGTCTGCAAGGGCGTGGAGCTAAAAAGCCTGTGCGCGGGTGCAAAGATCCTGATCTCTGGCGACGTGGGCAGGCACGGCGCGGTGGTACTGGCTAGCCGCGAGGAGCTCGATCTGCAAAGCGAGCTAAAAAGCGACTGCAAGGCGCTAGTAGGCGTGGTAAAGGCGCTAATCGAGGGCGGCGTAAAGCCTCTTTGTATGCGTGACGCGACGCGCGGCGGACTCTCGGCGGTGCTAAACGAATGGGCAAAATTTTGCGCCCTAGACATCCTCGTGCGCGAAGAGGATATCAAGGTTAGCGACGAAGTGGCAGGCGTTTGCGAGCTGTTTGGTTTTGAGCCCTACGAGCTTGCTAACGAGGGTACGTTCGTGCTAGCCGTAGATGAAAAAGACGAGGCGCGCGCGCTTGAGATTTTGCGCAAATTTGACGCTAACGCAGCCTTGATCGGCGAGATTTTAGGCGCTGCAAACGGCCGCGTCATCTTGCAAAACGCATACGGCTCGAAGCGCTTTTTAGAAGCGCCAAAGGGCGAGCTATTGCCTAGAATATGCTAGGTGCGGCGATGGCTAGGTTAAATTTAATCGCATTGACTTTTGAAATTCAAACGGCACCGGAATCGGCTTGCAAAATTTATCAAATTTACGTCTTGAGCGCGTCCGCACAAATAAAATCCGCTCCGTCCACAAGCAAGGCAAGCCTATGCATGAACTAAGCATAGTGCAAAGTCTAGTCGAGCTTTGCGAGAAAAACGCCGCCGCAAACGGCGCGAAAGAGGTTGTGCGCCTCGAGGTGCGTATCGGGCGGCTAAGCGGCGTCGAGCCTCACTATCTAGAAAGCGCGTTTGAAGTCTATAAAACCGGCACGATCTGCGAAAATGCCGAGCTTGTAATTACCTTGCAAAACGTCGCCGTGGAGTGCAAAAGCTGCGGTTTTAGCGGCGAGCTTAGCGAAAACGACTTCACCTGCCCGGCCTGCGGTTCGCAGGAGCTTGAGGTTACGGGCGGCGAGGATATGCACCTCATGCGCCTTGAGATGCGGTGATTTTGCCGCAAATTTTAGCTCAAATTCGGTACTTAAATTTGAGCGATTTTTAAAATTTGCCTCCAAAAATGCGGCAAATTTAACAAACCCTATTTGTTTGCCCCTCTAAAACGCGCCTAGATAAATTTAAAAGGAAGCCTGATGCCCAAATACTCATTTCAAACCATAGAGCAAATGCTGCTAAAATGCGTAGCCCGGGGCGGCGAGCCGGAGCTTAGCTTTCGACTGCGCGGTGCGCTATACATGATCATCGCCTATGTGGATCGCTGTTCGTTTCAAAGGTGTGCGGATGAGACGGGCGCAAACGCGAGCGGCGAGCGGTATTTCGCCACGCTGCAAGAACTCTACGCCGCGCCGCAGATAGACGGACGCTCGCTAGAGGAGCTTTGGGATGAGGCGGATGAATTTTACTGTCCTAATTTTGAGCCGTGAGACCGCGAGATTTGTGTGGCGCAGGCAAACGCGCGGATAAATTTAACTAAATAAATTTGAAAGGAAATAAATGGGTTCTGCTTGGAATTACAGCGCGAAAGAGTGCAGCGCAGACGATAAATTTAGCGCGGAATTTGAAGGTTATGAGATAGCCATGGGCGCGCCGAGTTTGGGCGAGCTACGGCTTTACGCGAGCGCTGAGGCACAAGGTTTAAATTTGAAGCGCGAAGAAAGCGATAGTAAGAGCGAAAACGTAAAATTTAGCCAAAGCGGCGAGATTGAGCAAATTTTACTTAGCGAGCAGGCTACGGCGTGTTTTACGTTTTCGGACGATTCGCGGTTTTTGGCGTTTGCCGAGTGGACGGCCGATAAAATGCAGCTCGTAAAGGTTCTGTGGCTAGCGGACATGAGCCTAAAAACCGTTGACGGACTCCAAAGAGTCGCGGAGTTTTTGTCTTTTAAGGACGGTTTGTCGGGTATTTTGGACTCGCCGATTTTTATGCCCGAAAGCCTTTGGGTGTACGTTCGCGAGCTTTTTGACGACGAGATCAAAAGCTAAATTTGACGCCGTAAAACGCCCGAGCCGCTAGCGATAAATCTAAAACGCAAGCAAATTTAATAAAAATCGTAGTCCCGGCAAGACGGCGCCAAACGCCAAAACCCGCCGCAAATTTACAAATCTACGGTCGCATGTTGATTATTAGAAGCCATTTTTTTCCGAGAGTGTTTAGCGCGTCTGCATACTACATCTACGTCAGGTTGTCTTGCTAGCTTCGGCGCCGTTTTTATCAAATTTAATGCGGACGCGATTTTAAATTTGCGGCGTAAAATATCGCAGCGAGGCTCACGGTTTTCGTTGTTTTACCGCCGTACGCGGTCTATAAAGATTACAAATTTACGAAAATCCGCAGCGAGCCAGTCTATTTTAAGGGCGAAATTTTTGCTATGCGGTTGTCGGCGCTTGTATTTTGGGCTTTATTTTCGACTCGGTTTTTTACCGTATTTAAGTATGGCGCTCATGTCGGCATCCCGTGCGCACTGTTTTGTCATATCAAAAATAGCAAAGAGCGCAAATTTGATTAAATTTGCCGAAAGCCAGCGAGTGCAAGGAGCAGCCAAGCGGCGCAGAGTATCAAATTTGGCTTTATCTAACCCGCAAACTAGCGGCCAATACCCAAAACCTCCCGCGCCTTTTGCTTGCACGCCTCAAATTTTTGCTCAAGCTCCGCGCGCTTTTGCGCCTCGTTTTTAGCTCCTATTTTGGTATGTCCCGAGCCTCGCCCTAAAAATTTTACGTATCCCGTATCCTTAAACTCCGTCGTAAGCGGCACATTCGAGCCCTCTACGCCCTCGCAGACGAGCTGTACTAATGCGTATTCTTCTAGCGCGAAGGCTTGGGGGTAGATGTTTATTTTCTTTAAATTTTTAAGTACGACAAGCGGCAAGAGCGCCGGATAAGGCGCTTTGCACTTCACCCAAATGAGCTTTAGCGCCTCAAGCGCGCCTAAATCTCTTAAAAACTCGAAGTCTTTAATCGGCTGATCCCAATCAAGAGTGCCGTTTATGCCTAGATACCGCAGCGAAGCTATGCCGCTAAGCCCTGAAAAATCGCTAACTCTTCGTAAATTTTCAAAATGCGCCGATTTTAGGTTCTTTAGCTCCCTTAGCGGCGAAAGATCGCAAAAGCCGGAGACGTACTCCAAAACCAGCTCGCGCAAAAGAGGCAACCGGGCTAGAAAATCGATATTTTTTACTTGGATTTTGGTTATGCGTAGGCGCTCTAGATGTTTTAGCTTAGGCAGCGCGGCGATTTGCTCCTTGCTAGGCAAGTGCAGCGTAAGCTCCTCTAGTCCTTCGCACTCAAAAATCCGCTCCCAAAGAGGCGTATCGGCACCCACGGTAGCGATCTTTAGATTTTCGTTAGATTGCGCGCCGCTTAGCATATACCTAAAACGCTCGCCGCCCGGCACCATCGCCCAGTAATCGTCTCTGCCCTCTAGCATATCCCAAAAGTGATGAATCATTTAGTATTCCTTTATTTACTTTATCTAAAAGCGTTTAAATTTAGCCGTCTTTTTTTGCGGGCAAGCTTTAGTGTTTTTGCTCATTAAATTTAGCTTTGGCGCGATTATAGCTTAAATTCGCAACTATAAAAAGAGCCGCTTAAAAACGGCGCCAAAGCGATAAAACCCGTGTCCGCAAAGAAAATAAAGATATTTCAAACGCCGTTTTTGGTATAATCGCGAAACAATAAAACAAAGGACAAAAGTCAAAAAAAAGCGAAATAAATACTTAGTAACAGGGCTAAATCTCCAAGAAGCCCGAAAAAATACGAAAAACACAAGCTCGTTCGCAACAAAAAAAGCTTTTACTATGATAGAGCTGATATTTGTCATCATTATAATAGGTACTCTAGCGGCTATAGCAGTACCTAGGTTAAATGTAGGCAGGCAGGATGCGGAAGTTGTAGCGGCTTTTACAAATATCCAAAATACGATAGAAGAAACGCAGCAGTATTTTGCTGCACATGGCAACGGTAAGTATTATCTGCAAGGCGACGAGGGTACTGGACTGCATTTGAAGATTGGCGGAACTGATAATTTCTTTGATGACAGTCTTTATGATGCCGATAGTAATTCATACAGCAGGTCTGCGAGTATGATTTACTATTACTTCCCAGGTGAGGATATGAGTAATCCGCGCACTTGTATGTTCTTTGGGGTAGGAAACATGCAAGAGGCTGTAAAAGAGCCCAAATATGGTATAGTTATATGGTATAACCATCCTCATGCTATGCCTACGGGACAAAATCCTAGGTGTGATAAGTTAAGAAATATGATGAAAGAAGCCTACCCGCCAAATGGTATCTGGAGTGGAAGCATTACGTTTCATGTGATAGAATTTGGATATAGAAAAGGCGCATTTGGAAATTTTTGACTTGAGCTATAGTCAATAGACTAGAAGTTAAGATTGTCGCAAGTTAGCTTGTTGATCAATCGAGGATCAAAATACTGGTTTGATTTTGCCGTTTGCGAGCTAAATTTGCTAAAAACAAGTCGAGTATCAAAAAACTCGTTGAGTAGCTAGTTTATGAATTTACTCAAATATCAAAAACGGCGCTTCAAGTACGTTTCTGATTATCTTAAACGGCGAAAGTAAGGTATCTTGCAGGATTTGCGTCGAGTACTGTGGTTTTTGCAGAGTTCCTCGCACCTTGATGACGGTTGAGAGGGTGCGGTCTTTGCCAAGCACGATCTGATTTATGAGCGGGATTTTATCGATGATGGAGCTGGCGTCTTTTAGCAGCTTTAGTTCTAGATCCACGTCGATTTCTTTAGTCGCGAGATTTATCGTGCCGTGACCGCCTATATCGGCACTCGAGCTTTCTAGCTCGATGGCTAGAAACTTTAGCGTATCTGCCTTTTTCTCAAACAAAATTTTGCCGAATTTTACCGGATATCCGTCGGCGCCAAAATCCGGCGTTTTAAACACGAGCAAGGACGGTACGGAGTTTAAAAACGTCAGAAGCTGATTGTAAAACGTGTAGTCTTTTAGCGTGGCGCCGATTAGCCTTGCTTCGCCTTTAAAATCATCGGTGCTTTTGCCTAAAACCCGCAGTTTAAAACTACCGCCCTCAAAACTTTTGATGTTAAAAATCGAGTTGATAAACTCGCCCCTGATGTCGTTTGCAGATATTTCGAATTTTTTATTTGACTTTATGAGAGAGAGGTTGCCGTGGGCGGGCTTGGCGTCAAATCTCACCGTCCCGCCCGCGCTTTGGCCGCTATAAGCTAGCAGATTTAGAGTCGCATTAAAATCGTTTAAAATAAGATTTGAGCCCTTGGCTTCAAACTCGATATCGCCGCCTTTTTCGCTCAAATTTTCTCCGCCGCTAAGCGCCAGATCAAGCTCGTTTATAAAAAGCTCCGTCTTGCCGCCCGCGATTTTGAAATTTAGCCCGCCGCTTTTGCTCTTGCCCGTCGCGCCTTTTGCGTTTACGTCAATCGCAAAGCTATCGGCGCCATATGGCGAGCCGTCTTTTTTAAACAGCGGAGTTTCAAATTTAACGTTGTTAGCCTCGATGCTAAGATTTTCAAAATCTTTGGTTTTTATATTTACGCCGCCTTCAGATATTTTTAGGCTTTTTAGCAGCGGCGAGTAGGGCAGTAGGCTCTTTACGTTCGGTAAATTTATCTCGTTTTGCGCACCGAATTTTAAACCCACGGTAGCGGGCGAAGCGATATCTAGCTTCGTATCCTTACCGCTAAAATCAAGCCTAGAGGAAAACGGCATCGCATTTAGCTTTAAAATTTCGCTCTTACCGAAGGCTAAATTTAAGCCATTTAGCGTGCCGTTTACGTCGCCTGCGAGCTTGCCTAGATCAATATTTGCCGCCGCGTCCGCGCTAAAAAAGTCCATCCCCGTATTTTTCGCGTTTACCTTTAGCTTGTCGTTTAAAAGCTCGACGTCTGCGGTACCGATGTTAAATTTAGCTCCCGCGATCAGGGTCTGACCGCCGGTGATCTTAAATTTGCCCTTAGGCGTGACTTCTAGCGGGTCAAATTTGATATCAAGCGCAAGTTTGGCGTCTGTTTTGCCGCTTAGTTGCTCGATGGGAACGTCGATATCGTAGGCTTTTAGTATGGAGTTTACGCTTTTGTCGTAGAGGGCTGAGGTTTGCAGATTTAGCGTGAGTCCCGCGCCTTTTTTCTCGAAAATTTTATAGATTTCAAGGGTGCTTGCGTTTAGATTTTTGCCCTGCCATTTGGGGTTTTTTAGCGTGAAGAATAGCGAGCCTTTTTTTAGCTCGACATCGACTGCTTCGGCGGTTGCAGGGGGCAACTTTTCGTGAAATTTAACCTTTACGTTTTTAGAAAACCCCTGCGCGCTAAGCTCGTTTAGATAGGGTTCTTGCGAGTTTAGATTAAATTTGCCCCGAAGCGATTTTACGAAATAATTATCCGCCGTGACGTAGCCGTAGATCCAGCTTTTTATCTCTTTATCCAGTCCCGTTTTTGCGCCCAGCTCGTCCATGAAGCCCCTTAGACTCGTCGCGTTTATGTCGCCCAGCTCGTATGTTAGCTCGTCTTTTTTGAGATTTACCGTAGCGTTTCCTTTTAGCTCGTGGCTGGAAAACGTACCGTTAAAATCGTAAATTTGACGCCTCAAATCGGCATTGCTAACGCCGCTTAAGGTGATGTTAAAGTCCTTAAACTCGAGTAGATAAACGTTTGCGGCGATGCCGTCCTCGGTATCTTTGAAATTTGAGCTAACCGCCAAAAACGGGCTATCTAGATAAAAAACGTCGTCTCTGTAAAATAGCGTGGACTCGCTGTTTAGAAATTTGACGCGCTCGAGTAAGATTTCCTCAAGCAATCTATCGATCCAGACGATATTTTTAGATAGATCCAGCAGCGCGTCCTCGGAGCTATCCTTGGCGCTTTGTTTGGGTATCTCGATATTTTGCGCGCGTAAAATTATTTTTTTATCGAGTTTTATATATAATTGCTCTATTTTAAAGCCGCCCGCGCCGATATTTTCTATCATGGCGCCGTGTTTTAGGACGGCTATAAAAATGACGAATATCAAAACCGCAGGGATCAAAATGCGCCAAATTTTCTTCATTATCAGCGAGATGATTTTCATATTTTTTCTGAGCTTTCTTGTTTATCTTAGCCGCCCGGTGAGCGTGAGCGAGGTCATTTTCGTGCCTCAGGGCAGTACGCTTGGGATTATATCATATCTAAGCGAAAAAAATATGGACGCGAATAAATTCGACGCCGTGATCTTGCGCGCTATGGGGCATGTGCAAGCAGGCTGGATAGACCTGGACGCGACAAAGCTTAGCAAGCTTGATTTTTTATATAAACTCACGACCGCAAAAGCGGCTTTAACGCAAATAACGCTGATTCCCGGCGAAACGACGGCCGTATTTTTGCAAGAGATCGCAAAAAAGCTAAATTTAAGCGAGGCGAAGCTAAATGAATTTTACTTTAAATTTGCTCCGCTAGAGGACGGCTTTTTGGTACCAGAAACCTACAAAGTGCCCCTTGGCATAAGCGAAGAGCAGCTAGCAGCGCATCTGGTAAATTTATCTAAAAAATCCCACGAAAAAACGGCGACCGAGCTGCTTGGAAACTACGACGAAAAGCGCTGGAGCGAGTATCTCGTGACGGCCTCGGTCGTGCAAAAAGAGGCTGCGAGCGAGGATGAGATGCCCCTTGTGGCCTCCGTCATACAAAACCGCCTAAAAAAGGGCATGAAGCTACAGATGGACGGCACGCTAAACTACGGGCTGCATTCGCACGAGACGGTCACGGCCGAACGCATACGAAGCGATAAGAGCAAATTTAACACCTATCTAAACGACGGTCTGCCGCCAAGCCCCGTCTGCACCGTGGGCCTAGCTGCGATAAGAGCGGCGATAAAGCCCGCGCAGAGCGAGTTTTTGTATTTCGTTCGCGATAAAAAGACGGGCAAGCATAAATTTAGCGCGACGTACGAGGAACATGTGGGCGCGATAAACTCCCAAAGATAGCCCGCCAAAAGGCGTTTTAATATAAATTTGGATAAGATTTTGCGAAATTTATTTAGGAGGAAAGATGAGCGATATCGTCTATACTAGAACCGATGAATCCCCGCTACTTGCTAGTTACTCGCTGTTTCCGATCCTGCAGGCGTTTTTGCGTGCGGGCGGCATAGAGATAGAGCAGGCCGACATCGGCCTAGCCGCTCGGATCATCGCCGCTTTTAACGACAAGCTGCCGCCTGAACTGCGGGTGAGCGACGACCTTGAGATGCTACGAAATTTGACGCAAGAAAAGCGTGCGAATATAATTAAGCTGCCAAACATCTCGGCAAGCTTACCTCAGCTAAACGCCGCTATCATGGAGCTTCGCGCTAAGGGCTACGATCTGCCGCCATGCCCGTCCGAGCCAAAAACGCCGGAGGAAAAAGACGCGGCCGCCAGATACGCCAAGGT
>CAUPYN010000056.1:0-10286 GCA_963515575.1 uncultured Campylobacter sp. | reverse complement strand
CACGCGAGGAGAGATTTAAGCTAGAGCAAAAGGTAAGAGACGGCATCGACGTCAAACGCGAGAGTGAGATAAACGAGCAGGCTAATTTTAAAAAGCTCGCGCAAAGATGGCTTGAAATAAAAGCCGCTAGCGTAGAGCCAAATACCCTATATAGAGATAAAAGGCTGCTTGAGATGTATGCCTATCCGTTTTTTGAAAATAGAAGCATTACAGACATCACCGTAACCGACGTCATCGAAATTTTAAAAAAGATAGAGGCTAAAGGCAGCCTTGAGATGATGAAGCGGCTTTATTCGCTTTTAAATCAAATTTGGCAATCAGCCTACTATATCGCGCCGCATAACGTGATCGCGAGCATTAACTACCGCTTCACGTTCAAAAAAGTCAAAGAGAAAAATTACGCGACGCTTACCAAAAACGCCGATATTAAGGCTCTTTGGCAAAGTATAGACGAATACAGCGGCGACGTTCGCACCAAATACGCCCTTAAATTTGCAGTTCTCACCGCACTGCGCCCTTTTAACGTTAGAAGCGCAAAATGGGAGTATATCGATTTTGATGAGGGCGTCATAAACATCCCCGCGGGCGATATGAAAATGCGAGAGGCTTTTACCCTGCCCTTATCGCGTCAAGCCCTGGAGCTACTAAAAGAATACAAAGGCTACAATCTAGATCAAATTTATCTTTTCGGCTCGCTTTACGGCGCGGCGCGGTATATGAGCGAAAATACCTTAAACGTCGCGCTTCGCAGGATGGGCTTTAGCAAAGACGAGATCGTATCGCACGGTTTTCGCGCCATGTTTAGCACCGTTTGCAACGAAAACATCGACATTCACGGGCTAAATTTCGACATTATAGAAAAATGCCTCGCGCACAAAGGCACGGACAAGATCCGCGCCGCCTACAATCGCGCCCAAAATTTAGCCCAAATGCGCGCTTTGATGCAGTGGTGGGCGGACTATTTGGATAATTTATAAATTTACGCGCTCTTTGAGAAAAATTGCTCTATTTTAGGCGCGAGCGCTACTTGCCCTTTGCTCGTGATTTTCGTCGTAAAGGTTTGTAGATTGCCTTTTGTGGTGGCTATCACGTTCATCACGAGCTCAAAGTATCCGTTATCAACGTATTTCTGATAGGGTTTATTGTCTTTTTGCAAATATCCGCTATCTCGCAGCCAGCTAAAGAGCCGTTTTTGCCCTACTCTGATGCGCTTATCGTCGCATAGGGCTTTTGCGTAGTCGCCGATGTTGATGCTCGTCGCGCTTGCTTCGACGGCTTTTGCAAAGGTGATATAAGGCAAATTTGCCGCTTTTTCGCGCTCTAGCTCCTGAGTTTTTGCTCTTTGAGCTTTCAGATCAAGCGCTAGTTTTATGATCGTATCGGGATCGCTTAGCACCTCATCGATCTTTTTTTGCGTCAAATAGCCACCGTGTTTGCGAATAGACGGCAAAACCTCGATATTGACCCATTTTCTAAAACTCCTCGCGTTTGGCTTGTCGCTTCGCATTAGCACGAAATAAAGCTGCGGCTCGGTAACAAAAGTCGCGTTTTGCTCCCTGCCTAGGCTGTCAAAGATGGGGTAGGTTAAATCTAGGCCATCATCAAACTCCCTTTTTATCGCATTTTTGACGTCGGTAACGTTTTGGATTTCCAAAACCCTGCAAACGTCGGCTAAGCAAAAAAGCGGATCGCCCGACTCACCTACCGCAACCCTGATCTCAAAGTTATCGTTTTTAAAAATTTCTAGGTTCATTTTTTGGCCTCTAAAATTTGAAATACGCCCTTAACCTTTTCAACGTAGCCGAGCTTTTTAAGCTTAGTTAGCCGCTTACTTGTCGTAGAATTTGCAAGGCCAAAAAGCTTTGATAGCTCTAATATATCGCCGCTCGGGCTACCTGCTAGATACAAAAGCAGACGCAAATCCTCGACGCTCAAATTTTTGTCAAATATCCATCTAGCAACGCACTCTTGTGTTAAATTTTGCATCTTTTCATCCTTTATAAATTTTTATTTTCGTAAATATTGCCGACGACTACCCAATCGCCAAGCTCACTGAGAGAAAATCGCAAACTCTCCCGCTTTTTATCGATTGGCCTAACAACGAAACTTCCGAAATCAAAAATCACCTCGCCTATCTCGCCGTCTCGCGGATTATAAAATTCATCGCCGCAAGGAGACTGCGGGTCAAATTTGACGATGTAGCTCTCGTAAATTTCCGCATTATTTTGATCCTTTAGCCCTGTGTATTGCATAAGTTCGACATCTTCAAAAGAGCACTCGAAATCAATCTCCGTCTCCTCGTCCCATAGCCCTAATTCATTGTTTGCAAAGTCAAGATATAAAACTTCGTATATCCTTTTATCTGCTTTATAATAAGCTTTAAATTTAATCTCTCTCATATCATTAATCCTTAATCTTCTTGATTATTCCTCTTAGTTTTTCGTCTTTTGTAGTCATCGTTTTGGCGTCTAGTCCTTTTTGAGCCATCCTTTTAATCTCGCCTAGCAATTGGGCTGCACGAGAGGGCATCACTACTTTTTTGCGCCTTAGCATCATGATCTCCTCTTGCGCTGCTTTTAGCTTCGCTTCTAGTCCTTCCATAATCACTCCTTAAAATGTTTGTCCAGGAGATCAAACAGCTTTTAAAAACTCCGGCAAGCTCATCGCTACGCTCGGGTTATATTCGCTTTTTTCTCGGCTTACGCGCTTGATCTCGCTTAGCACCAGCTCGCGCGTTTGCTCCAAACAGCCCTCGATCATTTTGTAAAATTCTGCCTCTTTGCGGCGGATATTTGCTATCACGTTTGCCTCGGCTTCGCTCGTAATGATATAGCAGGTTACTTCTCGCGTTTGGCCGTAGCGATAGACGCGGCGCAAGCTTTGGAAAAATCCCTCAAAGCTATCTGATAGTGAGGCGTAAATCACGTTTGCGCAGTGTTTTTGCCAGTTCATACCAAAGCCGGCGATCTTGGGTTTTGTGATGAGGCATTTTATTTTGCCGTTTGCAAAATCGCTCATCGCGCGCGCCTTAAACTCGTCGCTATCGCTTCCCTTGATCTCCACGCTATCCGCCACTAGCTTTTTGAGCATCGCGCCCTCGTCGTTTAGCTCGCACCAAATCAAAAAATTCTCGTTTGATTCATTGCAAATCTCGGCCACTTTTTCGCATCTTTGCTCTAGGCTATCTTTTTTGGCTTGCCTACGCTCTTGCAAGGTTTGCGCGGCGATCGCAAAAAGCGAGTCCTTGCTTTGGCTTTCAACTTCGACGTGCTGCATTTTTAGCGGCGGGAGCTTAAATTTAGCGTCCTCTTCGGCACTATACCCTAGATCAGAGGGTTTTGTAAAAAATACCGCCCACGAGCTGATAAATTTCCAAAACGGCTTAACCGCGTGGCCTTTTAGTATCCATTCGGACGTATCGCCGCCGTCGTGCACAAAATACATCGAGAGCATTTCGGATAAGCTCATCACGTTTAAAAACTCCGTATGATTGCCTAGCTCCGTGTAGTCGTTAGGGCTTGGAGTAGCTGAGCATGCGAGCTTATAAGGCGTGTGTTTGTAATTTTCAATGATTAAATTTCGCGTGGCCGAAGTATAGCTTTTTAGCCTTGAGCTCTCGTCCAGGACTAGCGCAACAAACGCGTCCGGATCAAATTTATCCAGCTTTTCATAATTGGTAATGTTTAACCCGTTTATCACGTCGTCCGCGCTTTCGCAAAATTTAACGTCATACCCTAGGATGTGCTTTATCTCCTCGATACTCTGAAAAGCGACGGCAAGAGGCGTCACGATCAGCACGGGCGCGCGCTCTTTTAGCCAAATTTGATAAGCCCATTCGCCTTGCATCGCGGTTTTGCCGCTGCCCGTCATCGCAAATATCGCAAAATGCCCCTTTTTAAGCGCAAGATAAACGAGATCTTTTTGATAATCAAACAGCGCGCCGTTTAACTCGTCTCGCGAAATTTCGATGCTTTTAAAGCTTGCCCGCTTTTGTTTCGTCTTTAAAAAGTCTTCATATTGCATAAAATTTCCTTTTATCAAATAATACAATTCTTGAAAAAATCGGGCATTGAGCGGATTTTGCCGTCATCGCTTAACGTGGCTATAACCTCAAAATGCTCATGCTCGTCCAAACATCCGATCGCTTTTATCATCGCTTCGCGCCTTGCGTTTTCTAGCTCTTGTTTTAGGAGGCTTATGTCCTCGCCCGATCTCTTTGCTTTGAAAAACGCCATTTGAAGCGCGCTATATCGCCTAATTTCAGGCCTGCACGCATCTTTAACTTTACTCGCGTAAAAATCTTGGATTTCTTTTGCCTTATCCACTGTAAGCCTTTAAAAAAGCGATCCTTGGGCGCGCTCTCGCAAGGCTAGCTCGCAGTTTTTCGCCGCAACGTTAAAATAAGAGCTCTTTAGCTCGATGCCTATCCCCTTGCGGTTCATTTTTAGAGATTGATAAACCTCGCTACCGATGCCCAAAAACGGAGTAAATACGACGTCGCCCTCGTTCGTCCATAGTTGGAGCGCGCGCTCTATAACGTCAAGCTGGAGAGGGCAAATATGCTTCTCGTCCTCGTCGTCGCGGCTACCTTTTAGGCTTAGCGTATTGCTTGGATTGATGTCCATCCAAACCGGGCTTGCGTATCTTTGCCACACTTCGATACTGCCGCGGTTTAGATTGCCTTTTTCTTCGTCAAATTTAGAGGCGATAGGCGCACCGTCGCCGCAGTAGTATTTTAGCCCACCCTCGATCGGCTCGGCGTTTATGCCCGGCTTTCTCATCGTGACGAGATAGTCGGGTATCCCTTGGCGGCTCATCGCGCTATCTTTTACGAGTTGCTTATGAAGCAGGCCGAGCGCCTTGGTGCGTTGCTGAGCGATTACGGGATCTTTCCAGATACAAACCTCGGAGTGAAATATAAAGCCCACGCTCTCAAAAAGGCGTATCAACTCGCCGCGAAAATCGCGAATTCCGATAAATCCGTCTCTAACCTTTGAAGTCGGCAAATTCATGCAATGAAAACTCATAAGCCGCCCGCTTTTTAGGATGCGAAATAGATCCTTGGCCAAAAACGCAAAATGCTCCATAAATTCGCCTTTTTCGGAGTTACCCATATCTCGATCGGAATTTGAATAAGTATAAAGGCTATCAAACGGCGGCGAGTAAATGATATAGCCTACGCTCTCATCATTTAGAGCCTTAACGACCTCGCAGCTGTCGCCGTTATAAATGGCATAATCGTCCGCTACGACTTGATTTATGACGTTCATGTTATGCCCCTCTTTCCCTAATCATCTCTAAAATTTCGTCTTTATCGACAAACACGCTGCGACCGGTTACGGCGTAGCGCTTAATAAGGCCTTTTTGCGCCCACTTCTTGATCGTTACCACCGCAACGCCTAGCATTTTTGCCGCCTGCGCGTAGCTGATAAAATTTATTTGATTTTGATGCATATTTACTCCTTGCCTGCCGCACCCTCGATCGGCTTTTCGTTTTTTGCCTTTATCTGCATGGCGATTTTGATATGCTCCTCGTTCGGATACCTTTTGATTAAGTTTTCTATACCTTCAATCGTGAAGTATTTGCAAACTTTAAGCGCCTTTATGTGCTCGTCTACGTTAAATTTTCCCACTTTTTACCCTTTAAAAAATAGTTTTGCTTAAATTTAATCGCTTGCGCATATCCCTGAAATATGCGATTTGCTCGTTAAATTTGCCAAGATAGACGCCAAAAGGAAACTCGCCCGTGAGCTTATCCGCGATCTCGTCCATCACCTCAACGCACTCCTTAAAGTTCTCGTTTGCAATAAAATCCATAAATTTACCCTTGAGCCTAAACGTAACTTCAAGGCGCTTCCAGTCCTTAAATTTCTCGTCTATTTTTTGTTTGTGGTAGTTCGTTTGCTTTTCGAATTTGTCGTAAAAACAAACCTTATCCACCGCATAAAACTTCCCGTTTTTTAGTCCGCGATTTGCATAAATGCTCGTCTTAAAGCTTATTACGTCGTCGGCTTGCTCTTTTACTGCCTCTTTAAATTTGCCTTTGGCTTTAGAATTTACGTCGCAAGGGTCTTTAAAATCCACCGCGACATCCCAGCTGTAAGGCTTAAAACGTCGTAAAAACTTGCCCAAAATTCGGTAAGTCTCTTTGTAAATATCCCTGCTAGGCTGAAACAGCCCCGCAAAGACAACGCAAACGTAATAGCCAAAGGGCTTTTTACGCTTCTTGCAAAGATCGTTTAACTCGCTTGAGTTTTCGACCACCAGCATCGTATTACTTAAGCTTTTCGTGCCGCGCTTAAAACTGACGTAGCGGATTTTAAAGGGGTGCTTTTCGTCCGCATCAAAAAGCGGCTTATTTGCGCCCTTAAATTTATACTCCGCATAATCCTTGACCGTTTTATTTCGGCTTATTAGCCGCAGCTTTCCCAAAAGTTCAATCTTTTTTAAAAAGCCGTTAAGCGTGGCCTTTGGCATCACAAAACGGATGCTATCTATCCCGCAATCGACAATGTCCTCTGCGCTAAATTTAGGCGTTTTGGGCTTCATCTACTGCACCGCGAGCCAACTATCCATTTTTTGTTTGATTTCAGTTATTAGGTCGTCCGCCTGCTCTGTTTCGTTTTGCTCCACGAGCTCGGCAAGCTCATCGAGATCGGCTTCAATCTCCTCAAAAAATGAGGCGATTAGCTCTTTGATCTCGTCTTTGGCGTTTTTTAACGCATCGCTTAAATTTTTACTCATTACCCGCCTCTTTTTTTGCGACCTCGATGGACATCTTAAGCCCGTGCGAAATTTGGACGTCCGACAAGTCGTCCGTGTTTAGCTCTCGCTTTAGCTCGCGCTCTAGGTTTTCGAGAGTTTCAAGATAACTTTTTTTGTCCTCTTTGAGCTCTTTTATCTGCTCGTCTATTCTCTCGATCCCCGCCTTGACTTCAAAAAATCTCTTTAAATTTTGAATTAGCATGTTTTTTCCTTTATATCCACGATCGCGCCGCCCAGCCTGCACGCGATAAACCCGTCCGCATTTACGTAGTAGTGCGACCCGCTAAAGATCGCCCCGCTCGCTCCTTTAAATTTCCTATCTTTTGCCCGGCACGGCTCAACTGAGCGATGAGAGAGAATTTGTTTTAAAATTTGGATTATTCGCACTTTTTGCCTCCGTCTTGCCTAGCTTTGCGCCGCGTTTAATCCCGCGGATCTCGCCCTTTGGAGTTAGTTTAACCTCAAACCCCGCCATCGCCATTTTTGCTTGAAATATCGCAAAATCAACCGCTTTTTTATTTAGCATTTTTTAACTCGCTTTCTTATTTTTGTTTAAAAAAACATATCCCGCGCACGTGCCGTCGCCCACTCGGACGTTTTTAGCCGCGCGCCACTCGATCCCGTCGCTTTCTAGTATTTTCGCGTTCTCTTTGCTTACGTATCCGCCTTTTAAGCCGCCCGTGCTTTTGATCCCGCGCATTTCGCAGTAGTCTTTCATCGTCCATCTTGTTTTTTCGTAAATTAACTGCGCTAGAGTTTTCATTAACTCGCCTCCTCTTTTAAATTTCAAATCAAAAAGCCGTATTTGGCCTCAAATTTCTGCATAGCGTCCTTAAAATCCTCGCAACCATTCAAAAACTCCTCACCCAAATCGCTATTTATTAGTTTGATCAGCTTTTGGCATATCGCCTTGCGCCTCATGCACTCGGCGGCCATCTCTTCATTTACCGCGATATTCAGATATGCCTCTTGCTTTAACTCGTCTTTTTTCATCTTTTATCCTTTCCAAGTTTCGCTCTTTAAGCCCCTTTTTGGGTAAAATTTGAGTGCAAAATCAACAACCCCAAAGGAGCTAAAACAATGAAATACCGCTACGAGATCAACGACGAAACAAGCTTTTTTATCGCGCCGCTTAGCTACGGACATTTTGGGCTATTCGTAAATGACGAGCTTTACGGAACGTATGCCAGCGCGTCATTAGCCGCAGACGACGTTTATCACGGCTACACGGGCTTTGACCTTTGGGATGACGAGGATCACGACGAGCCTTGCGACTTAAGCGAGTGGGAAGTAATTTTTTAAAACTAGCATATACCGCCGTAAGTCTCTTGTATCGCTGTTTTGAGATAATTACGTAGCCGCTCTCGTTCACTTTTTGAGCTGCCTCTATCCCTAAAACATCGTTTATAAATTTGTCTCGTTTCATCTTTTATCCTTTTTAGGGCAGCTTAGGCCGCCCTTTTTTGTAAAAAATGCTCTAAAAAGATTTGAAAATCTTTAGACTTTTTAAAATAGTGGCGCACCTGGTCAAAGCCGATCTTGTCCTCATCGACGTAGAAGTGGCTGACGTCTTGCTGTCCGCAGCTCACGTGAGCGCCTATGACGTAACCATTTGCCTTAAAGCTAGCGCCCCACTCGTCCACCCTGACGTCTTTGCCGTATTTGCTAAGAAGCTTAACCGCGTTTTGAAGTTTCATTTTTTGTCCTTTTTGGTATAATTGCTTAATTGATATTTGAATTATAAGACATTTTGCCTTATTTGTCAAGGCTTTTGCACTATTTTTTAAAAAATATTTCGGAGGTTAGAAATGAGTGCACGAGAAAAACTCAACGAATTAAAGGATTTGTGGGGCTTTAAGACCGATAATGAGTTGGCTGATTTTTTAGAAACTAGCAAATTAAACATAGATAGCTGGGTGAAAAGAGATAAAATTCCTGAAAAATGGGAGCTTAAAATAAGACAAATGCACGATAATAAATCAAATTCGGATAATGCTGATCTCTACTTCATCCGCAAAACGACCTCCGTCAAGGCAAGCGCCGGCGGCGGCAACGAGCTAGAAGGCGTGAGGAGCTACCAAACGGGCGAGCTGATGCCGATTGCCAAGGCGTTTTTTAAAGTCCCGCCCGGCAAAAACCTCAACAGCATGGAAGTGGACGGCGAGAGCATGACGCCGATGCTAAGGAGCGGGGATTGGGTTATTTTTCGCGAGGACGGCGCATTTACCGGAGACGGGCTTTACGTGGTAAATTTTAGCGATCAGCTCATGGTAAAGATCCTGCAACTCACGCCGCGCGGCATGCTTAAAATCGTTTCTGTTAATCCAAATTTTCAAAGCTACGAGATCAGCCTGAGCGAAACCCAGGAGCATTTTAAAATCGTGGGCAAAGTGGTAAAGAGCATCGTATGAGGTTTTTTTTGATTTTGTGCCTTGCGGCATTTTTCGCGGCGAGTAAAATCAAGCGCATATAGATTAGAGTAAAAAAGGATAAAACATGGAAACCTCATATCAAAGACCTGCTTTTATATACGATGAAACGACCAGAAAAAAGATGGCAGAACTAATGGAGCTTTGCGAAAAAAGCCTAATCGATGATGATTTAGATGTTTTTGAACTTACCCAGATAGTTCATTACATGGAAGAAAATGCGGAAAATATACACGCAGAGCCGTTTCATGAGCTTGTAGAAAATTTAGTGAAAATAATTAACGGCTCTAGCAAAACCATAACTGACAAAGAACTTAACGAAGCCAAGAAAGTTATCTTAAAATATCTCGAAACTAAGCCAAAATCGCTTTATGACGAAGTTATAAAAACAGAGTACGGTTTTCTTGACGATCCGGCTCCGGAGGTCATTTTTAAAGACAAGACTTTTATTTTAACCGGAATTTTTACGATAGGCGAGCGTAACAAAGTAGCTAAAATGATACTGGAACGCGGCGGAATGACCGCAAAACGCGTAACTCGCAATGTAGACTACGTGGTGCTCGGCGAGGTTGCCAGCAGCGCATACAGTTATGGGAATTACGGAACCAAAATAGACGAGGCCATCGAGTTAAAAAAGCATGGAGTCAATATATCTATAATAAGCGAAAATCACTTTATAAAATTTATAAATGATAGCGGCATAGTAAAGGATCTAGGAAATTCGTCTATCGAAAGAGACGTGATAGTCGAAGAAATCAATAATTTTAAACAAAAAGATATACCTGAGGCTGATAGGACATACTACGGCGTTACTTTGGATCAAAACTGCTTTAGCTTTAATATCGCATTCGAAATAACCTATAACCATAGCAATCTCGGCATTATCGAAAAAGACGTCGTATTTGATTTTTATAGCGACGGCGCTTTTATGGCGGACGGCGTAAAATATTTGCTAAAAAGGATAATAAAAGCTGTCGATAAGAGGAGCGGTAATGAAGTCAAAGGTCAGGACTTAGTAGAGTATATATTTAAAAATTTAGATGACGGAACGCTAGCGAGACTATATGTTGAAGGCATTTTAAAAGATATACC
>CAUPYN010000055.1:0-10410 GCA_963515575.1 uncultured Campylobacter sp. | reverse complement strand
CAACAAGACAAAGCCAGAATTTTAAAGATAACCACTAGAACGCTACAAAGATGGAAAACCACTAAGCCCGAGCTCTACGCCATCATTGAAGCCGGTTTTAAAATGCGTGAACTCGTGGCTGACGAAGAACAAAGCTTGTCCGAGATAAAAAAGATAATAAAAGAAGCCTTACCGCAAAGCTAAATGTAAACTCTCATTGCTTCAAATTTGACAAGATTATCGCACAGAATTTAACTGATTTTAACCTCACCGCCGTAAAACAAAATTTAAAACCGCCGACCGCTTTAAATTTGACGCCGTTATTACCCAAAATGCAGTCAAATTTAACTCCATAATCATAAAGACCGCCGTATCGCAAAACGCAAAATAAATAAAATTTACATAATCCGAAATTTAAAAATTTTAAAGTAAAATACCCCAAATTTAAGGATCCAAAATGAACCCGCAAAAATTTGAAAAGATAAAACAAACGCTTAAAATTTGGCTCACGGCGATGCTAAAGATCAAGGACAAGCAGCTGCTGCACTACGCATCAAGCCTAAGCTTTCACACGATGCTCTCCATCATCCCCGTGCTGCTCATCTCGCTTTCGCTCTTTACGCAAATGCCAAGCTTTAGCGTCTATTACGCCAAGATCAAGGAATTTATATTTGCCCAGCTGCTACCCTCAAACCAAGAGGCGATCTCAAACTACATCGAGACCTTTTTACAAAACAGCTCGAGCCTTGGCATCCTCGGACTTGGCGCTATTATCTTTACTTCGATCATGTTTTTTGCCGATTACGAATACGTCATCAACCGCATCATGCACACGAGCAGCCGCAAATTTTGGAACTCGCTAAGCGCGTATTGGACGCTCATTACGCTAGCTCCCTTAGGGCTTGGGCTTAGTTTTTATCTCTCAAATTTATTTCAAGATATACTAAACTCCAGTGACTACACGAAGTGGATAAATTTCATAAGTATCTTTCCGTACCTCATCATCTGGGCGATATTTTGCGTGACCTATCTCATCTCGATAAACCGCCAAATCGCCCTAAAAAACGCGCTTTTTAGCTCGTTCGTCGCATCGCTCATCTGGTATCTAGGCAAAAATATCTTCGTCTTTTACGCCGCAAATAACAAAACATACCTCAGCATCTACGGATCGTTTTCGGTGGTGCTGCTCTTTTTCGTGTGGATTTACGTGTCGTGGATCATCTTTCTTTACGGCGTGAAGCTGTGCGCGTATCTGGAAAAAGCGGGCGAGAGCGACAAAGAAGCTTAAAAAAGCGCGGCAAAGCAGAGTAAATTTAGCGGCACGATAACGACGGTTAAAATTTTGCTTTTGACGCTTGCTAGGCTAAGCGCATTATAGAGCAAAAACAACCAAAACGGCACGCTCAAATTTACCCCCTTTGCTCGCCACGAGAGAAATTCTAGCAAATATTCATCAAGCGCGCCGCCTGCGCCAAATACGTGCAAAAGCGCACTAATCGGATAAAACAAGCTAAAAAGCGGCGTGAGCGGCAAGACGGCTAGCTGCTGGGCGCTAACGAGCGGGAAAAAATAAACCACGGGCAAAATCATCGCCGAAAATACCCAAAAATTTAGCAAAATGGCGTTGCTTAAATTTGAAAATCGCCCGCCAAAGTACCGCAAATAGAGATAAATATAAAACACGCCCATGCAAGAAAAGTAAAATCCGACGCTAAAAAGCAGACTCGGCATCAGCGCTACGGCGGCGCAAATGACGACGAAAAGCAGCTCAAAGCTCACGATGCGCACGTTTCTAGCGAGTAAAAACAGAGCCAGCAAGCTCATCAAAAACGCCCGCAAAAATGACGGCACGAAGCCGATCAGCGCAAGATAGCAAAACAAAACCGCAAAAATCGCGGCCGAGAGGTCAAATTTGGCGTTTCGATACGGAAAATATCGCGCCTGAAAATAGCGGTAAATCGGACGCATGATAAAATATAAAAAGCCAAAAATCAGTCCCAAATGATAACCGGAAATCGCGATCAGATGCGCTACGCCGTAGAAATTTACGTCCGCTCTAAGCTCCTTACCGACGGGCGCAGCCAGAAATAGCGCGGTAAAAAGCTCGGTCATTTTTTCGCTTTCGTGCTGCTCGGCGATAAAAGCGTAAATTTTATCCCGCAACGGCTCGCTGCTAGTGGCGTAGCGAAGCTCTGTGATACCGTAGCTTGGCATAAAAAACGAGCCGCTTAGGTACTCTTTAAATTTGACGTTTTTGTTTTCTGCGCCGATTAAAATTTGCTCGTTCGCCTGCGCGTCAAAATCCGCCTGAGTCGTCGTATAAAAGCTAAAATCACGTGTTTTTAGCTTTAAAACTCGGTAAATTTTGCCTTTTTCATTCGTTTTTTCGTAGTTTTGTAAAATTTTAGCTTGTAAGATGACGCCGTTTTGAGCTTTAAATTCGCTAAATTTATAGTAGCTAAAGCCCAAATTTAGCGCAAAAACGAGCGCGCACGCAAGGCAAAATATATAAACCTCGCGCGCGCTTTCAAAGATAGATTTTCGCTGCGGCTTTTGCAAATTTTGGCTTTAGGCTTCGCATTTTAGGCGTTTGGGTTAAACTCCGCCACGTGCGCGGCGCCAAAGCTCTTATCGACAAAGCGCGTAAATTCCTTCTGAAATATCACTTCGACCGTACCGACCGGGCCGTTTCGGTTCTTACCCACGATGATTTCGGCGTCCTCCTCGATCTTGTTAGGGACAAATTTACGTACGTACTCCTTGCCCTCGGCGTGCGCCTTTTTCTCGGCTTCCTTTTCCTCCTGCTCGCGGTAAACCTCGTCGCGGTACACGAAAAGTATCATGTCAGCATCCTGCTCGATGGCGCCTGATTCGCGCAGATCGCTTAGCATCGGGCGTTTGTTGGCGCGGGACTCTAGGCTGCGGTTTAGCTGGCTAAGCGCGATGATAGGCATGTTTAGTTCGCGTGCTAACAGCTTTAGTCCGCGCGAGATTTCGGCGATCTGTAGGTGACGGTCGGAGAAATTTGACGTCGCCATCATGAGGCCGATGTAGTCGATGACGCACAGCGTTATCTCTGGGTGCGAGGACTTGAGTTTGCGCATTTGCGTGCGGATCTGGTGGATGTTTACGTAGCCGCTGTCATAGACGAAAAGCTTGCGGCTGGCCATATCGTCGCACGCATCACTTAGGCGCGACCACTCCTCGTCGTCCATTTTGGCCGTCATTATGTTTTGCAGCGGGATCGAGGTTTTGGCGCTTAGCATACGCAGCATGATTTGCTCGGCAGGCATCTCAAGCGAGAAAAATACGACTCCGCCGCCGCGCATCAGCACGTGGTTCATCAAATTTAAACAAATCGTCGTCTTGCCCATACCCGGGCGTGCCGCGATGACGATGAGATCGCCGTGCTTAAAGCCCTTGGTCATCTCGTTTAGCTGGCGAAAGCCCGTGTCGATGCCCACGATGTCCTTATCCTCGAGTAGCTTTTGCTTTTCTAGGTGCGTGATGACGTCTGCGATGATGACAGCAGCGTCTTTGATGGCGCCCGCGCTCTGCCCATCCACTAGCGAATAAAAACTCTGGCTAAGCTCGTCCACCATATCGCGGCTAGGCTTATCCTCGCTCACTTTGCTAGGTATCTGGTGCGCGATTTTTACCAGGCTTCGCTTGATCGATTTTTCTTTGATTTCGTTGGCGTATTTTTTCACATCTAGGATCGAGTTCGTGCCGATGATCTCGCTCATCACGTTCTCGTCAAATTTACTTCCAAGCTTGGTTTTTAAAAACCCCGTTTCGACGGGCAAATTTTCATTCAGGCACTTTACCATCGCGTCGTAAACGTCGCCGTGAGCGCGCAGGTAAAAGTCAAACGGGCTTAGGATATCGAAAATCTCGCTTAGATTATCCGCGCTATAGATGATGGACGCGAGGATCGCGCGCTCCATATCAAGGTCGTAAAGGTTGTGAAAATCCACGTCGTTAAATTTATTTTTTGCCACTTTCGCTCCGTTTAGATTTTAATATCCGGCTTCATTTAGCTTTTTGTAGTCGTCGCAGCCAAACTGATCGCCCAAATCGCATGCTTTGCCAAAATACTCTTTGGCTGTTTTGAAATTTTGCTCCACGCCTTTTGCCTCAAGATATAAAGAAGCGACATCGTAGCAAGCGTCAGCGCCCCCTAGATCGCAGGCCTTTTGATAAAGCTCCATTGCCTTTTTGTAGTCTTGTTTCACGGCTTTACCGCTCTTATATGCAAAACCAAGCTGAGCGCAGCCAACAGCGTCTTTTTTATCGCATGTCATTTGCCAAATCTCTATCGCTTTTTTGTAGTCTTGCCTCACGCCCTCGCCGTTGTAATAACTGATACCAAGGAAAGAGCACCCATTGATACTTCCTTTATTGCAAGCGCTCTCAAAGTGCTTTGCTGCTCTTGCCAAGTCTTGATAATAAGATGCCTCCAATCCATATTCAAGCTCTTTTTGCGCCGATAATTCAAAGGCAAAGGCAAAATTTAACGAAACAGCCAAAGTCATCACCGCAAAAATAAATTTTCTCACCATTGATCCTTTAAATTTTTATTGATATTTTGATCCGCGTCGGTTAAAAAGCTTTCAAATTTACTCTCTTGATTTTATTTCGTCGTCGATCTCGAGTAAAAATCTATCTACCAGCTCGTTTTCGGGCAGCCTCGCGACTACCTCGCCTTTGCGCATTATCATACCGTTTCCTTTGCCAAACGCTATCGCCACGTCAACACCCTTAGCTTCGCCGATCGCGTTTACGACGCAGCCCATCACCGAGACGTTTAGCGGCTCTTTGATGTGTTTGGTTTTCTCCTCGACGAGCTTTACCGCAGCCATCAGGTCAGCTTGCAAACGCCCACAGGTCGGGCACGAGATGATATTTAGCCCCTCTTTTTGGCGGCCGCTATCTTTTAGGATCGCTTTTGCGACTTTGATCTCTTCTTCTAGCTCGCCCGTGATGCTAACTCGCATCGTGTCGCCGATGCCTTCTAGTAGCAGTCCGCCTAGCGCGATCGCGGACTTTATCGTCGCGTGAAAGCTAGTGCCAGCCTCCGTCACGCCTAGGTGAAACGGATACGCCACAAGCGGGCGTAACGCACGGTAAGCGGCCATCGTGCGCTCGACGTCGCTTGATTTTAGCGAGATTTTGATATCGGTAAAGTCAAAATCCTCGAGCAAATTTATATTATAAAGCGCGCTTTGCACCATCGCTTCGACCGTTCGGCCGTATTTGTCCTCAAACTGCTTTTCTAGCGAGCCTGAGTTTACGCCGATACGGATAGGCAAATTTCGCTGCTTGCACGCATCCACGACGGCCTTGATGTTCTTTTTCGAGCCGATATTGCCCGGATTTATGCGGATAGCGTCGACGAACTCGCTAACGATCACGGCGTAGTTGTGGTTAAAATGGATATCGGCGACGACGGGCAGCGGGCTAGCTTTCACCACCTCGCGCAGTGCGGCGGTGTCCTCTTTGTCAAACACGGCACAGCGCACGATATCGCAGCCGGCAAAATAGAGCCGCTGTATCTGCTCTAACGTGCCTTTTACGTCTTTGGTCTTGCTAAACGTCATCGACTGCACCGATATGGGCGCGTCTCCGCCTATTTTTACGTCCCTGATTTTGATCTGTTTAGTGGGGTATCTTTGCAAATTTGGCCTTTAATTTTTGCGGGATTTTACTAAAATTTGGCTTGGGAAGAGATGAAAGCGGAGTAAAGCGGCGCAAAACCGCTTTGATTATTTTATTGGAGTTATTTTAGTATCTTTTCCCAAATGTATCTCTTCGCCTCCAACACATTTTGGATTTAATGTTTCTAGCGTTGCTAAAAATTCAGTTGCATTTTTGTCGCCGATATCACCGTATTTTTGCTCAGCATAAAAATAAGGCGTTCCCTTATTTATACTATCTCTTGCGATACTATACCCGCCTATCTCTTTGGCGTTAAATTTTTCCAAATCAACCTTTACGTCCTTATCTACTATTAAAAAGCCTTTACCGCTTTTCTCTATTTCGCTTTTATCTGAAAACAAATCATATTTGTATTCATAACTTACTCTTTTATATACCTTTACCTCGCCTTTAAAGTGCTTGATGCTACCCAAATCCGCCTTGCAGATTTCGCCTAGAGTCGTAGGCTCTCCGCAACCAATTAAGCTAAACGCGAGTGAGGCAGTAAAGCCTGCTAAAACAATCTTTGTTGTCATATTTTTCCCTTTAATAAAATTCAAAATTTAATTTTACAAAAAAAAAAAAAAAAACGGAGCTTAAAATACCAAATCAATAACTTTATATAAAGTTTACATCACAGTATAGCATTAAAATATGCCATAGACTTTATTAATCAATCTTGGTGTTAAAGATGCATCTATTGGAGGTAAAAATCCGCTTTTTATAAATACAGAATATCAAAACAAAATCTTTAAATAAATTTAAAAAGTAAAGTAGAATTATTGCCTGTGAATATTATTTTAAGTTTTTAACACAAAGAGATAAAATTAAATTTGAGCGCAAAACTCAAGCGGTGGTGTGGCAAAAGCAAGCCGGGTGATTTAAATTTTCGCAATGGAAGCTGCACATTGACAATAACCGAGCAAAAATTTAAACCAAGAACACATAATGAAGCGAGACAATACGCAAATATAAGGCGACGTATTTTTTGACGAGGCAGAAATAAATCGAGAGAGAGCGTATATTATAATACGCGACTAAAATTCGGCGAAATTTCTAACGATGTATAAAGGAAAAAAGGTCACTAAGTATTCAAGTCCGGATAATCCCACGCATTATACTCATCGCTCGGATTATCATTCTCCGCACCCTTGCAGCACAGCCACTCTAGCCCGCCGCGCCTTTCCATCACGACCTCCTCATCAAGGCCTGCGCTATTAGTACCGTTTACTCTGGCATTGACGCATGCCCAGTGGTAGCGGTAGATGAGATCGAGCGCCTGCAGGATTTCATCAGTACCCCGCATTTTCACGCGCCCCGAAAAATCGCCGCCGATAAAGGTGTCCATCACAAATTTGCAGTCGCAGATATCCTTTGGGAAATCTAGCTCTTTTACTAGCCCCATCGCCCAAAGCAGCGCCCACAGCGACTCGTATTTCCAGCCCATATTTACGGCCTCGTCGTAGCTCGCCTCGCTCTCTATGACGCGGCGCTCCATACGCGTTAGCTTGTCTATGCACCCAAAGCGGTTATCGAGAAAATCCTTCGCGCCCTGCTTATCTTCGTCCGTTAGCTCGCCGTTATCTCTGATCGAGCAGGCGCACATTATCGCGGCAAACGAGCAAATCGCGCGGGCGATAACCTCGTCCTTTTCTCTCGGCGCGACCTCGCTCGTCTCGTATCGTAGAGGCAAATGGTCTATAAAAGGCACGCCTTGCGATTTTAAGATTTCGATGCTTATATCCTTGCGCTCCCGTGCGGTTTTACCGATCTTTACGGCGCTTGCGCTTCTTTTTCGCGCGCTATCGGCCCCTTTTTTAAAAAAGTCAAAAATACCCACGCCTTCTCCTTAAAATTTGCATAAATTTACGCGGGTATTTTAGTACAAAAATGCCCAATTTTCTCTTACGGCTACACCTGGCTTGCTAAATTTTGACAAGCCAAAAAGAAAAGGTAAATTTAAAGTCAATGCCTGCTAATCCGCGGAATGTAAAAAATAAAATTTAGCAATTTTTCAGAGTTCTGCCGGTGCGGCGCTTGACGTAAAAATTAGTCTGGGATAGAAAAAGAAGACAAATTTACGGCAAGACCACAAATTTAGAGATGAGGAAAAACGGCCGCAAGCGGCGAGATACCTAAATTTAGGCGTACCGCTCGCTAAAATCCATAATTTTACTTACCTGCGCAGCTTTTGCAGCACTCCAAAAGCCTGCGCGCCGCATTTGAGGCTACGATTAGTCCCGCAGCAGACATTATTATATCTTTTAGCACCAGTCGTCCGGCACCCGATAGATACGGGAAGCCGTGATTAGGGCTTTCAGTGATACCAAGCGCCGGATTGCCTAGATTTGGCACCCAAGTCTCAGGCGTCGTTATCAAAAAGCTAAGCGTTACGATAGACATGCCAAACGTCAGCAACCCGCCGATAAGCCCTAGTTTAGGGAACCAGATGCCAAGCAGCACGAGCGTACCGATAGTGCAGATGATCGCGCCGATCAGGTACGAAACCGCGTAAGTACCGTTTTGTTTATGCCACTCGATGTTTTTAGGCACGACCAAGCCTTCCGGGTTTTTGTGCAGGTTGTACTCGGCAACCATTTTGCCCTTGCCGTTATCTACGATATCTTTTTTGCTATACATATAGCTAAAAAACGGGCTGTTGGTTACAAACGGCACGATGCCGTCGGCCTCGTATTGCACGACTTTGAGTCCGCCTATCCACGCCATAACGATGAAAATCGCGACGCTAACGTAGTTTACGAAATATTTTTGCGAGCCTGCTAGGGCTTGTAAAAATTTTTGCATTAAGTTCCTTTAAGATAATCTTTATAATTTTAACTAGACTGTATGTTTAAAGCTAGATAAAATTATAACGCGATTATAATTAAATCGTATAAAAATAGGCTTAAAAAAAGATGAACATTATCATAAATAAAAATTTAGTTACGTTTAAGCCCTAGAAATAAGATACTACGAGAAATTTATCGGATCCATATCGACGTCAAAGCCGTGTGCGGCGCAGATGCGAGCGGCTTTGATAAGCGGAGCGTGCGAGGCGCAGCGCAGTAAAATCTCAAAGCGAAATTTACCGCCTAAAATCTCGACTCCGCACTTGCCGTGTCCGACTATCTCGAGCGAAGATTCTACGGCGCGCAAATTTTCAAGCTCGGCTACGCAAATTTCAAGCCTTTGCTTTGCCGCCTGTTCGCTTTTTTCAGAAACGACAACGCGCAAAAGCCTAGCAAACGGCGGATATATCGGCTCTCTAGCAAGCGTTTCCTCCTCTAAAAACGCATCATAATCCTCGATAAAATTTTCAAAAAACTCCCGCTGCCTACTTTGCACGACCACGCGCCCAAGCCCCGCGCGCCCGGCTCTGCCGGCTACTTGCATAGCAAGAGCCAGCGTCCGCTCTCTAGCGCGAAAATCAGGAAAGCTCAAAAGATCGTCCACGCCCATGATAACAGCCAAATCTACATTGTGATAATCATGGCCTTTGCTAAGCATCTGCGTGCCGACTAGCGCGTCTATCTCGCCCGCGTTAAAGGCTTTTAACGTCTTTTCGAGCTTGTTTTGCGTCGCGATCTCGTCGCGGTCGAATTTTGCTATCCTAGCCGCGGGAAACGCAGAGCGCAAGGCCTCCGTTAGCTCATCGGTGCCGATTTTTTTCGCTTCAATCATCTGGCTACCGCATTTCTCGCACGAGCATGTAGCAGACGCCGTAAAGCCGCAGTACTGGCACTTTAGCAAATTTCGTTTTTTATAAAAGCTCATCCCTACGCTGCAAAACGGGCACTTTATCGTGCTGCCGCACTCGCGGCATGAAAGATAGCGAAAATTTGCGCGCGTGGGTAGGAAAACGACCGCCTGTTTGCCTCTCGCAAAACTCGCCGCAAGCTCGTCCAGCACAACGCCGCTTAGCCCCGTCTCGCTCTCGTCGTAGATAAATTTTTTCTCGCTTCTAAAAAACGTGCCTTTTAGCCTAAAATGCGGCTGTTTAGCAAAGCTGGTTACGCTTGGCGTCGCAGAGCCTAGCACGACTTTTACGTCAAATTTGCTCGCTAAAAATATCGCGAGGTCGCGGGCGTTATAGTGCGGATTTTGCGCGGATTTGTAGCTGTCGTCGTGCTCCTCGTCGACGATGATAAGTCCAAGCTCGCTAAATGGCAAAAACAGCGCTGAGCGCGCGCCTGCGATCAAATTTATCTCGCGACTCTGAAATTTTTGCAGGATCTCGCCGCGCTTTTTGGGCGTGATTTTAGAGTGCCACACGCCAAAACTCTCGCCAAAATAGCTCTTTAGCCGCTTCGTCATCTGCGGCGTGAGCGAGATTTCAGGCATCAAAAGCAAAACCTGTTTGCCTGCTAGCAGATGCTCGCGAATGAGTGAAAAATAAATCTCACTCTTGCCGCTTCCGGTGTCGCCGAAAATAAGGCTGGTTTTACGGCTTTTGGCAAAATTTAACGCTTCTTGCTGGTCTTGGTTTAGGCTCGGGGCTTTTAAAAAGGTTTTAGGCTCTAGTTCGTCGCTTAAATTTAGCGTTTCAAAGGGCTTTTTGCCTGCGACCGATTCTTGAAGGTTTATCAAATTTAGCGTTTGCTTTTGATTTTGAGCCGTTTGTGGCGACGAAACACCCGCCGATAAATTTGCCTCCGCCAAAATCGCGTCGCCGTTTTGGCTAGCGTTTTTGGCTAAATTAGCTTTTAAATTTGCTTGGCGCGCGCTAGTCTTAGA